>JABGZB010000430.1 GCA_018674955.1 Verrucomicrobiota bacterium
GAAAGAGGACGAGCCGAGGATCACCGTTTACGCCTTTGGCCAGGCGCTCAAGCCGGCGGAGAACTCGATCGTGACCCGTCCCGGACGGTACTATCAAATGTGCACCAACTACGCCGTCGTGGGCGAGGTGTTCACTAAGACCACTTACAAACTTGAGGATCAATGGGAGGGCACCAACAAGGTGTTCCGCGCTGTGATCGAGGATTACCAGGTGTTGGCAGAGGAATAGCGCAGGATGAAAAACAGGCAGACACTCTCCGCGGTTTTGTTGACGGCACTCATTGCCGCGTTGGCCTACGTTGGCATCAGCCGCGGACCGGTTGCCCGTCAGGCATCACCGGCCGCCCTGGCGCTTGGCCAGTCGCCAACGACACCGCCCGCCCGCTTGGCCAAGCCGCCCGCCGTTGCGCTGCCGGTGCCGGTCGCCGCGAACGACCCGTTCCCGTTCCGGCTGAAAAACACCGACGCGCCAATCGGCGAACTGGTCCGCAACGAGACAGCGGTGCTGCTGCGAAACGCCTTCATCGACACCGCGCTTGGCTCCGGGCTGGCAATCCCCGCTGAATTCAAAACCACCGGCGATCCGCTGACGTACGTCGCTCAGGCGCGCGGCCCGGCCACGGCGGCGTTCCGGCGGCACATCGCGGCGAGCGGCGGCAAAATCATTTCGTACATTCCCAATAACGCCTACCTCGTGCGGGTGGACGCAGACGGCGCGGCGCGCCTGGCCAACTGGTCCGGCACGCAGTCGGTGCTGCCGTTCGAGCCGTATTACAAACTGGAGATGAAACTGCTCGAGATGGCCGTTACAGGTCAACCACTGCCGGAAGGGGCGTTGTTAAACGTGGTGCTGTTCCCGAACAGCGAGCCGGCCGCGGCCAAGCGCCTGGCCAGGCTCGGTGTCGAGGTGTTGTCGCAGGATCGCACACCGTTCGGAGCCAAGCTCGTGGCCCGCGTGCCTGCCAACAAACTGGCAGCCTTGACCCGTCTGACCGAGGTGCAGGGACTTGAGCGACATCGGCCACGTCGACTGGCCAACGACCTCACGAGGCCGCGTTTGGGTGTCGAGGTGTTCACTGCCGAGACCGCCGCCGACGGCACGGTGACCAACGTAGAGAGTGAGGATCATCTTAAACTGACCGGGCAGGGCATTTATGTCAACGTCAACGACTCGGGTGTGGACGACAGTCACGCCGCGTTTGGCAACCGGCTCAGGGGGCCGGGCAAGGGCAAGGACCCCGACGGTCACGGGACGTTTGTCGCAGGCATCATTGCCGGTGACGGTGCGGGCTCGGATACGATCAAGACCAACCCGCCGCCGGGCTCGTTCGAGGATCCTGATTTCAAGGGCATGGCACCCAAGGTTAAGCTGCACGTGCTCAAGTATGATGATACTAACGTGAATCATCATGTATCTGATCGCTGGCTGCAGACCGAGTCGGCTGACTACCATTACAGCCAAAGTCCCAAGCGAGAAAACACGCTGATTTCAAATAACAGTTGGGAGTACGAGGATGAAAGCGACTACACTTGGGCGGCGGCCAGCTATGACGCCGCCACCCGTGATGCGCTGCCGGAGGAGCCCGGCGATCAGCAGGTGATTTATGTGTTCCCGGCCGGCAACTCCGGTTCAGGCACAGACAACGGCCTCAACGCCAGCCCGAACACCATCACTGCGCCAGGCACGGCCAAGAATGTGATCACCGTCGGCGCGATCGAGTCGCTCCGCGAGATCGGCGCCGAGTCGTACACCAGTGTCACCAACACCGTCACCGAGACCGACGAGGACGGCAACGAGGTCGAGAAGGAGGAAGTGACCACAACCACCAACACGCCGTTCGCCGGCATGTCGGATTCTGACAACCAGGTGGCGGCGTTCTCGAGCCGCGGCAATGTGGGCATCGGCATCGAGGGGGCGTTCGGTCGGTTCAAGCCGGATCTGGTCGCGCCCGGCACGTTCATTATTTCCACCCGTTCCGCCGACTGGAAAAACACGATCACCTCCACCAACGCGCAGGCGGACGCCGACGCGCTGGAAAAACAAAATGACGAACTCGGCGACCAGTACCGGTACGAGTCCGGCACCAGTGTTGCTGCCCCCGCGATCAGCGGCATGCTGGCCTTGATGGAGGAATTTTACCACCGCCGCCTCACCGGCCGCAACAAGCGGACCAACAGCCCGGCGTTGATGAAGGCCTTGTTGATCAACAGCGCGCAGTCGATCGACGCCCGGTACGACCACAACGTCCGCAGCACGGTGAACCATCAGGGCTGGGGGTTGCCGAACCTTGGCCGAGCCGTGCCGGCTTTGGCTGATGAAAACAAAACCGACGAGAACGCTTGGCCAACGCGATTCATCGACCAAGCTCTGACCAACGCCTTGGCCACCGGTGAGAGCCGCTCGTGGGAGATCACTCTTGGCACCAACGCAATGCACTATCCACTGCGCTTCACGCTGGCGTGGACCGACCCGCCCGGCAACCCGAATGCCGCCGTCAAGCTCGTCAATGACCTCGACCTGATCGTGACGCCGATCTCGGATTCGTTGATTGACCAAGGCGCCCCGCCGGATCCCGTCGACCCCGACGACGAGCCGGTGGATACAACGACCGACACCAACGAGGTCTATTACGGCAACAACATCGGCGCGTCCGTTTACAGCACGATGGGCTTGACCAACGACGTGATCAACAACGTCGAGAACGTCTTCATCGAGGAGCCGAGCGCGGAGAAATACCGCATCACCGTCTACGCGCGTCGTGTGAATGTCGATTCGTTGTCGGCGTTTTACAATGCCAACACACGTACCGATCACGTTGATGTGGTGCAGGATTTTGCGCTCGTGATGTCCAGCGCCAACCCGGAGGTGGGGGACGCCTTCATAATCGAGACCGACAAGCCGGAGGAGATCGAGCTGCCGGCCATTACTACCCTGACCAACGGCATGCCGATGCTCAACCAGCGTGTCGGCGCCAACTCGCCCTTGGCCAAGACGAACGACCCAAGCCACACCGTGTTCGCCAACCGTCGCGGCATCACCAACCAGTGGCATTTTTATACCTTCACCAACGCGCCGCCGGAGACGACGAACCAATCCGGATCCACGCCGGACGACCCGGTGACAGATGAAGACGACGATAATAATCCGAGCTTCGGCAAACATGTGGCGTTCATCACCTTCATGGCGCCGAATCTCTCCACGCCGCGTTACCGCGATGCGGACATCGACATGTACGTGTCGCGCGACGCAAACCTCACCAACCTCGTGCCGGCGGTGCTCGACGCGGCGTTCCGCTCGACCGGGCGCGGCGGCACGGAGTACATCATTTTCGACGATGCCAAGGTGGGCAAGGACGAGGTGTTTTACATCGGCGTCAAGTCGGAAGATCAAATGGCAGCGGAGTTTGGCCTGGTCGGTTTATCGACGGACAACGCGAATGGTTTCATGGACAACGGCAATCTGTTGATGATGCCGATGCCGGGCATCATCCCGGACGGCTCGGCGGCCAACCCGGGCGGCGTATCGATGTTCGGTATCTACACCGGCATGCCGTACGACACCGTCCGCAAAGTGACGGCGACGAGCATCATTCACCACGAGGAGGTCGGTGATTTGTGGGGTCAATTGAGTCACAACCGGGACGCCGTCGTCCTGAACAATCACACCTTGGCCGAACTCGTCACCGGCAAGCCGTACCCTACCGATTTCGTGTTCATTTACGACGACGAATCGGTTCCTGCCAGCGTTATGCCGGGATCTATCCCGACGGACGGTCCGGGTAGCCTGAACGATTTCAAGTGGCAACCGGCCATGGGGGTATGGCAGTTTGACATGGTGGACAGCGCGCTGTCCTTCACCGGTCTAGTGGAGCATCTCAACGTAACCGTGGACGCGTTACCGAACCTGTCGCTGATCGGTGACAGGGGCATCGCCGTCCATATCGACCCCGGTGAAAGCGAGGATTTCCTGATCGACGTGCCGTTCAACGCCACCAACATGATCGTGCAATTGACCGAGATGACAGGTCCGGTGGATGTTTACTTACGCAAAGACAGCGAGCCGGATATCAAGAGCGATCCAGAAGCTTACGACAAATCTACCCTCGAAGCCGACTTGGCCAAGGGCGAGTGGGACGGCAGCCCGCCACGGGGCGAGCTGCATTACGGGTTGAACGACTCGCCGCCGCTCAGTGAAGGGCGCTGGTTCGTCACCATCGACAACCCGGAAATCACCGGCGTCGACTTTCGTCTCAAGGTCATTTTCGAGTACGACATCTCGCTGGACAACACGATCAAGCTGGTCAGCGCCGGGCCGGAGCCGATCGACGACGACATCGTCACCACATCGCTGTTGACCGTGACCAACGACTTTTTGGTCGGCTCAGGCGAGGTCGGTGTGCGGATCGATCACCCGCGCCTTGCTGATCTGGACCTGCACTTGGTCAGTCCGCAGGGCACCCGGCTGCTGCTCTCGGAGAATCGCGGCCACACAAACATCGCCTACGGCGTGACACTCACCGAGGAGACCGGAACAGTTCCGGTGTTCGAGGATGGCTTCGAGTCGGCGAACAACGATTTCATCGACGACTCTGCGATGTTCCACTCTGGCTGGGAACTCGACAGCGGCGAGGTGTACGCTTACCGCTCGGACGAGGTAGCTGGCTTGAGGGCGCATTCCGGCGTGCAGTTTCTCGAGATGAACGGCCTCGAGCCGGGCACCATCTCGACCAATGCCGTGACTGAGGTGGACAAGACGTATCGCCTGAAGTTTGCCTACGCCAAGAATCCTGATGCCGATGAGCCGCTTGAGATGAAGGTCTTCGTCGGTTCGGTGACCAACCTGACGGTTACCGCGTCGGTCGAGGCGCCTAACAACACACTCTCATGGCAGATGCAGGAAGTGGTGTTCACGGCCAAGTCGGCCAACACGCAAATCCGATTCCAGTCACTTGAGCCGGACGTATACGCGGTGATGCTCGATAGCGTGCGTTTGGACGAGGTCACACCGGCCAATCTTTACGCTGTGTTTTCCGAACTTGAGAATTTGGCCAAGGCGTCGATGAAGTTCGGCGAGGCCCCGTATGCCAAGGAGCAGGAGCAGGTCCTCTTCAGCGGCTTCGAGGACGCGCCGACCGGCTTGGCCAAGACGAACGACATCATCGACGGCTGGACAGTTCTCAACTCAAAGGTGAGCGTCAGTCAGAGCAGTGGGGCGAACAGCGGCACTTACTTTGCGACGCTCACACACGACAGTGCCTCCAAAGCCAAGGAGGGTGGTGCCATCTGGCGCGACCTGCCCACTGCCGTTGGGCAGGATTACAAGTTGAGTTATGTTACTCGCGCCAACGGTGATGACGCCGAAATCGTACTGGGCGGCGTGGTTACCAATCTCGTCGAAGGCGCGATCACTCTGACCCATTCCATCCCGCAAAGCGCCGGCTGGTTCACCAACACGGTTCCGTTTACTGCCGCTCGCTCGTCCACGCCGCTGACGATCCGCACCGAGAGTGCCGCCGTGCGGCTCGACACGATTGAGTTGATTGGGCCGGGGCCGCACAACCTCGCTGAGGAGGCGCTAGACGTTCTGAGCGGCGAACGGGCCATGGGCGATTGGGTGCTTGAGGTGCGCGACCATCGCGTGGGAGTGGATCCCGCCGACACCGATCCCGACATCAAGCCGTTTCTCGTCAGTTGGTACATCAAAATCATGGGCAGCGAGGCCGAGGATACGGAGGTCACCCCCGAAGGCGAAGATGGCAAGCCTTACACCCGTGACGATACAGCCGAGGCGCTCGAGGATGGCAAAAAGGTTCGCGGCAGGATTTACGAGAATGAAACCCACTATTGGACCGTCGAGACATGTAGCGACTCGACCAAGCTGACTGTCGAGTTGTCTTCAGGGAAAAAGCGCAAAAACGCCAAGGTCTCCCTACTCGCCAGCTACGGCGGCTTCCCGTCCGGCGAAACCACCGTCGACGATTACGTCCAGGTGGACATGAACGACTCCTATTTTGCCAAGCTCGTCATCGGCGACACCGGCCATCTGCCGCTGCAACCGGGCGAGTTGCTCTATCTCACAGTGCAAAAGAGCGATACCAACGTCACCGAGCGGGCCTTGTACGACATCCGGGCAACGTGGGACGGCGACTGCGGCGGCGCTTCGCCGCCGGACACGTCCAGCGGCGACATCATCCGCTTGGCCAAGGCTACCGGCAGCGAGTTGGGCTTGGCCAAGCCGGGAACGCCCGCGCGCTTTTTGTGGAGCATCCCGGCCGGCACCTCGGCGGCGTTGCTTGAGGCCACCGGCCTTACCGCCGATGCCGACATCGACTTGATAAGCACCGACGGACGGCATTACCGCAACAGCATCCACCTTGGCCAGACGCCGGAGCAAATCGTCCTGCGCGAGGGCGACATGATCGAAAATATTGAGGGCGACTGGTTGGTGCGGGTCAATACCGTCGGCGACACGCCAAGCGGGTTCACTCTCCACACGACCTTGGCCGACGAGCAGGGCCACTTGGTGTCCTCGCAGCCGATCGAGTTGGAGATCGAGAGCCAGTACTGGCCGCCGACCGTACGTCTCGATTGGCCAAGCGTTCCGGGCGAGCGTTACGCGCTCGAGTCGTCCGAAAACCTCATCGACTGGACACCGGCACACGAGCAGACCGCCGGTTCGTCCGGGCTCGTCTTCCACGCCGAGCGGTTGTGGTTCGGCGAGCGCTACTACCGCGTCAAACAACTCACCGGCGACCGCTGATCGAGCCGGTCAGCCACTTGGCCAAGCTGTGGAGGTGTCACCGATGAAAACACAAACCAACCGGTTCCGACGAACGCTGAGTTGTTTTTTGAATCTCCCGGCGCTCCTGTGTCTCGCCCTCGCCAGCGCCATCCTCATTTCCTGCACCACGACCCAGCGCGCGCCGCTCACATTGGCCGCGCCGCCGCAGATTCCCGGCGCGACGTTTGTCGGCAACAAGGCCTGCGCCGAGTGTCACGAGAAAATCCACGGCGACTTCCCCAGCAGTGCGCACGGTCGTTTTTATCGCGACAACGACGTCCACTGGGCACCGGCGGCCGGCTGCGAATCGTGTCACGGCGCCGGCAGTAAGCACATTGAGACCGGCTTGGCGGCCGACATCGTGAATCCGCTCCACGACCCGCTAGCCTGTCTCAAGTGCCATGTCTCGACCCACGGCGAGTTCACGATGCCGCATCATCACCGCGTGCTCGAAGGGCGCATGACCTGTATCGATTGCCACGACCCGCACGGTCAAGACATCCATCAGCCCGCCGGCGGCCTGGGACTGCAACAGCGCGACGCCGTTTGCATCAAGTGCCATGCGGAACAGACCGCGCCGCACGTGTTCGAGCACGAGGCGTTGCGCGAGGGCTGCATGACCTGCCACAAGCCGCACGGCGGGATGAACCGCGGCATGCTCGTGCAGCGCGACGCCAACCTCTGCCTCCGCTGCCATGCGCAAATCCAAACCGGCGTCGGCGGGGTGTTCATCGGCAAGACGGATCACACCGGCTTTCTGCGCGGCGGCACCTGCTGGTCCGCCGGTTGCCACTCGGCTGTGCACGGCTCCAATTTCAGCCCCCGCCTGCTGTACTGATGCGAACGCTACTGGCTATCCTTTTGAGTGGTGTGGGGGCGATGGCGCAGGAACCGGTCGATACCGGCAAACTGCCGATGCCTGCCGAGCGCAAGGTCGATTTCGCCACTGACATCCTGCCGTTGCTGGAGCGTTCCTGCCTCAAGTGCCACGGCGACAAGCGGCCCAAGAGCGACTACCGATTGACGAGCCGCGATTCGGCGCTTAAGGGCGGCGAACTCGGCGTGGCGATCCTGCCCGGCGACAGCGCCAACAGCCCGCTCGTCCATTTTATCGCCGGCTTGGTCGAGGACATGGAGATGCCGCCGGAAGGCAAGGCCCCAGCGTTGAGCGACGCGGAGATCGGCCTTGTTCGCGGCTGGATCGACCAGGGGGCGGCGTGGGCGCAACCGATTGATACTGTTTTCACCGCCGAGCCGATGGCTCGGTACATCACGATCAGCGGCAGCGAGGAGGCGTTTCGCCAGCACTGGGGAATGACCGGGGGACTCTCGCTCGGGCTTGGCCAAATCACCGCCGCCGGCCAAACCAAGCGTGGCGCGAACGTCGAGTTCGATGGCCGCTATATCGGTGGCGACGAGGATCACCTGACGCGCCTGCGCATCGAACGCCCCGGTTTGGATTACGTGGAGGTCGGCTACGAGTCATGGCGCGAGTTCGGGCTTAGCACCGGTGGCTGGCTCGACGGCATGGAGCACTCGCCGTTCAGCTTGGCCAATGCGCCGTACCTCGACCACGAGCGCGTCTGGCTCTCCGCCGGCTTGGCCAAGCGCGATGCGCCGAAGCTCGATTTCACTTATGAACGCCTAGGCCGCAACGGCCGCCTGGCCACGCAGCAGTGGGGCGGCGTGCCGGTCGGCGAATTCGAGACGCGCGCCATTTATCCGGCGACTAAGTCGGTGGACGAGACGATTCATCGCCTGTCGCTCCGTGCCGAACACGAGATTGGCGACACGCAGATCGAGGACGCGCTGACGATCGAGTTCGGCGAGTCGGCGACGGAGCGCGCTCATGCCGAGTTTTTCGATTTACCGGCGACAGGGGCCAATCCGGACTATCTCACGCAGATCAGCGAGGAGCGGGAGTTCGAGCGCGGTGCGAACTCGCTGCGGTTGACGCGGCAGTTCAAGGATTGGTGGCGCGTGTCGCTGGGTCACCACTTCACCAAGTTTGACGGCGCTGCGGGACTCGAGGTCGTTTCCCTGTCGCCGAACGAGCCTGGCGAGGCGCCGTGGATGGGCGACCGCAGCAACGCCATCCGCACGAGGCAGCGTTCGCATTTCCTCAGCGCGACGACGCTGATGGGGCCGTGGCGAAACCTCACGCTGAGCGGCGGCGTGCAGGGCGAGTCGACCCGCCGGGAGGGCATCGCCACCGGCTTGGCACTGGGGTCGTCGCCGGCGCGATTTGCGTCGGGACAGGATCGCACCGGCGTCGAGGGCAACGTGCAGTTGAGCTACACCGGCCTGAAGCACACCGTGCTCACGCTTGGCGCGCGTTTGCGCGGGGAGAGCATCGACCTGCGCGAGGATGGGCACATCGACAGCGAGTGGGGCGCGGAGGGGTTCATGCGCGAGACCGACGAGACCGGCCGTCTGGCGCAATATCGTGCCGGGTTCGCGTGGTCGCCGAATGCCGAGTGGCTCGTGCGCGGCGGCTATAAGTGGCGCGACTCGCGCAGCGATTACGAGCATCCGCTTGATACCGATCTGTCGGACGAATCCGGCAACGGCTATCCGGCGCACATTAACCGCCGCCGCGCCCGTGGCGACGTGATCGACCTTGGCTTCACTTGGCGGCGGTTCCCGAAATTCCTGCCCGGCTTCCGGTGGGAGCGGCACCGCACCGACTACGAGTTGGGCACGCAGTCGTTCAACGAGCCGTGGGGCGGATCGAGCCGCGACGGCGGCAGTCATTGGGCCGGCAAACACGAGTCGGACGTCTTCAGTTTGTCGATCGTCTCACTCCCGCACTCCCGCTTGGTTGCCACCACCAGTATCGGCTATACCGACACGTGGTCCGGTACGATCGAGTCGCCGGCGCTTGGTCTGCAGCCGTTCGAGGGCGACGTTTGGTTTTACGTCGATCATCTCAGCTACGCGCTTGGCCAGGCGACCGACCTGACCTTGGTGCGCTCCTATTATCGGGTGGATTACGGCGGCTCGAATCTTCCCGGCACGATCGCCTACGGGCTGGACGCCGAGCGCTACGGCATCGTACTTGGCATTCGGCATCGGCTAGGTCAGGCGGCGATGTTCAACGTGCAGTACGGCTGGTTCAACAACAACGAACCCAGCGCCAACGGGACGCACGACTACAACGCCAACATGATCCTCGCCACCCTGAGCATCGATTTGAATTGACCGGCCGGGTTTGACAACATGAGGGCGTTCGGTCAATTTTTACCGAACCAGAGACATGACGATACCAGGCAAACCAACTGATTCGCAAAACCCGCTGGGCGACCTTGAGGAATGGGACGACTTTGTGAAGGAGCGTTATCCCAAGCCGGCAGATGCCGAGTCGCTGGTCGGCACCAACCAGGACAAAACCGAGGAGCAGTTTCGCGACTACGAGACGGAGGCTCGTTCGTCGGTGCGCGATTTTTACCGGCTCAATCACAGGGGACAGACACTCGATTTTGTCCGCCAAAAACGGGATGAGTACCTCACTCTAGAGCGCCGCGAGATGAGCGTCTGGGAGGCGGCCGAGTTTCTTAACACACTAATTGATGATAGTGATCCGGATACCGACCTGTCGCAGTTGGCTCATCTGCTGCAAACCTCCGAGCAGATTCGCAGCGACGGCCACCCTCGCTGGTTCATCCTCGCAGGTTTAATCCATGACCTTGGCAAGGTGCTGTGCCTATTCGGCGAACCACAATGGGCCGTAGTGGGCGACACATTCCCGGTTGGGTGCGCTTTCTCCGACAAGATTGTGTTTCCCGAGTATTTTGACGACAACCCTGATAAGCAGGATGCTGGGTTGCAAACGCCTCTGGGTATCTACGAGGAGGGATGCGGACTCGATAAAGTGATGCTTTCGTGGGGGCACGACGAGTACATCTATCATGTTACGAAGGATCACATGCCGCTCGAGGCGCAGTACATGCTTCGATACCACTCGTTTTACCCGTGGCACCGCGAAGGCGAGTACAACCAGTTCACAAACGAGCAGGATCGTGGGATGCTCAAGTGGGTGCTTGAGTTCAATCGCTACGACCTCTACACCAAGAGCCACGAGGCGCCCGATGTCGAGGCACTGCGGCCGTATTACGAGGATCTCATCGCGGAGTTTTTCCCGGCCAAACTCCGCTGGTGAGCAGCAAGGATCATAAGTTTGCGGCGTTGCTGAAAAGTGTGGAAACAGGTCCGCACGATCCCCACTTTGCTGGGTACTTTCGCTGTTTCAATGAGCAGAAATTTTACGAGGCGCACGACGTCTTGGAGGCGTTGTGGCTTCAGGATCGCAACGGCCAGGACGGCGATTTCTTCAAGGGCCTAATCCAGTTCGCCGGCGGTTTTGTCCATCTCAAAAAACAGCGTCCGCGTCCGGCATGGAAACTGTTTCGGCTGTGCTCCACCTATCTGGCCAAGTACCCATCGCCGCACCTCGCGCTCGATGTCACCAACCTCCTGCGCTTGGCCAAGCACTGGGCCGAAGCCGCCCAAGCCCTCGGCCGCGAGGGCGATCTTTTAGCTGAACAAACTCCGCCAACACTTCGGCTGCAATCTTGAATCATAAAACTCATTTAACCGTTTCCGCCTTGCGCCGGGGTGGGGGTGCGGCCCAAGCTGCCCGGCCATCGCGTGGTTGCTCGTGTGACATTGGACGTCGCCGTCCGTCGGGAGTTTGATTACCTCGTGCCGACGGAGCTGGAGTCCAGCGTCCACGAAGGCACGCGGGTCAAGGTGCCGTTCGGTCCGCGCGAGGTGATGGGCGTGGTGACGGCGGTGCTCGACGAGTCGCCGCACGGCGACCTCCGCGAAATCATTAAGACGGTCGGCGGCCAGACGCTCGTTACGCCGCCGATTTTGCGGCTCGTCCGCTGGATTGCCGAATATTACTGCTGCGCCCCAGAGGTGGCAATGAAGGCGGTGCTGCCGGACGCCGTTCGCAAGGAGGCGGATGGGTGGCGCGAGCGGTTGTTCGTACGAGCTCTGCCGGTACCCGGCGAGTTGCCCAAGCTGACCAAGCGGCAGACCGACCTTTGGAACATTGTCGAGGAATGGCGTGAGCTGCCGCTGCAGGAACTGGTGCGACTGGCCGGCACGACGTCATCGACCATTCGCAAACTCGAGGACAAGGGGCTTGTCAGCATCGCGCCGCAAATTTCCGAGCGCGATCCGTATGGCATGGACCACATCCTCCCGTCGGAGCCGCTTGAGTTGAACGCCGAGCAGGCGGTCGCGCTGAAGTCGGTCATCGCTGCAATGGAGCGCTTGGCCAAGCCGGTCGGCGACGAGGCCAAGCCTGAAGGCGACAGCGTGTTCCTACTGCACGGCGTGACCGGCAGCGGCAAGACGGAGGTGTATCTGCAGGCGATCGACCACGCGCTTGGCCAAGGGCAGGGCGCCATCGTGCTCGTGCCGGAGATTTCGCTGACGCCGCAGACGGTCGAGCGGTTTAAGGCGCGGTTCAGTCACGGGCCGCAGCAGACATTGGTCGCCGTGCTGCACAGTCACCTCTCCTCCGGGGAGCGGCACGACGAGTGGCACAAGATTCGGCAGGGCAGGGCGCGCATCGTCATCGGCGCTCGCTCGGCGGTGTTCGCGCCGGTGGAGCCGCTTGGCCTAGTGATCGTCGACGAGGAGCACGAGCACTCGTACAAGCAGGAGGAGGCGCCGCGCTACAACGCCCGCGACCTCGCGGTGGTGCGCGGCCAGTTGGAGGGCGCGGCGGTGGTACTCGGCTCGGCGACGCCGTCGATGGAGAGCTACTACAACGTGCAGCGGGGCAAGTACGGCCTGCTCTCGCTCACCGAGCGGGTGGACAACATAAATATGCCGCTCGTGCGCGTGATTGATATGCGTAGCATAGCGCGCAAGGAGAAAGGCATCAGTATTTTCTCGCCGCAACTGCGCGAGGCGATTTTGCAGCGGCTAGAAAAAAAAGAGCAAGTGATGCTCTTCCTCAACCGGCGCGGTTGGTCGTCGTCGTTGCAGTGCCCCGACTGCGGCTTCGTCGCCGAGTGCCCGAATTGCAGCGTGTCGCTGACCTACCATCGCGCCGCGCAACAATTGATGTGCCACATTTGCGGCCACGTCGAGGCTGCGCCGAACAAGTGTCCGCAGGAGGGTTGCGGCAACGCGGCGATCCGCTTTGCCGGCCTTGGAACGGAGAAGGTCGAGGCTGCTCTGGCCAAGGGCTTCCCGATGGCGAAGGTCAAGCGAATGGATTCCGACACGCTCAAGCGCAAGGAGGATTACCGGCGTATCCTCGGCGATTTTCGCACCGGCAAAATCGACATCCTGCTCGGCACACAAATGATCGCAAAGGGGTTGCACTTCCCGAACGTGACGCTCGTCGGGATCATTCACGCCGACTTGAGCCTGCACATCCCGGACTTCCGCGCCAGCGAGCGGACGTTTCAACTGCTTACGCAGGTGGCGGGCCGGGCCGGGCGTGGCGACGTCGAGGGCGAGGTGTTCGTGCAGTCGTTCACGCCGTTTCATCCGTCGATCCAATACGCGCGCCAACACGATTTCATCGGTTTTTACGAGCAGGAAATCGAGTTTCGGCAGGAGCTACGCTACCCGCCGATCAGCCGCGTGGCGTTGCTGACGCTGCGCGGCCGCAGTGAGGATCGCGTCAAGTTTTTCGCCGACCATTTGCGAAAGGAGATGGACGAATTGGCCGGGGAACTGGGCGACGTCGTCGTCGCTGGCCCAGCGCCCGCGCCGCTGCTGCGCGCCGAAAATTTCTACCGCTACCAGGTCATGATGCGCACCTCGCAGATGTCCGCCCTCAGCCGCAAACTCTCGCCCCGGAAGGAGGCGATGCAACTCCCCGACGACATCCGCCTCATCATCGATATCGACCCAATGACGCTGAGCTAACTTGCCGGGAACCTTCCGGGGTAATAGGATGCCGCCCCAAGGTCGGGGATGTGGGCTTGGTCTGAAAATAAAAACAAGGGTGGAAACTCAAAATCAAATTGAAGTGATAGTTGCCGGCTTGAACCGACTGGCTCGCAACCTGTGGTGGACGTGGAATCAGGATGCGCAGGATGTATTCGAGGAATTATCTCCGCGCGCATGGCGTTATCTTTATCACAACGCCGTGGCCGTGCTGCGGGAACTCTCCGACGAGGAGCTGCGGGCGCGGTTGCTCGATGAGGAGTTCAACGGCCGCGTGCAGGAAGTGCTTCGGCAGTTCGACGCCTATCTTGGCGCGACCGACACGTGGGCGGCGGAGCACGCGCCCGGCTTGGCCAAGCGGCAGGTGGCTTACTTTAGCGCGGAGTTTGGCTTTCACGAAACACTGCCAATCGCAGCCGGTGGCTTGGGCATGCTGGCCGGGGACCATGCCAAATCGGCCAGCGACCTTGGCCTTGGCTTCGTGGGCGTCAGTTTGTTTTACCGCGAAGGTTATTTTCAACAGGCGATCAACGCCGAGAACTGGCAGACGGAATATTACAGCCAACTCGACCCGCAGAATCTCCCGCTCGAACCGGTGCTGGATGATGAGGACCAACCGCTGATTTGCACGGTGGAAATCGCCGCCGAGCCGGTGTCGTTTCGCGCCTGGGTGGCCAACGTCGGCCGCTGCCCGGTGTACCTAATCGATGCTAATTTGCCGACGAACCAACCTCACTTCCGCGACCTCACGCAGCGCGTTTACGGCGGCGACAACTCGACGCGTATCATGCAGGAAATCCTACTCGGCATCGGCGGCGTGCGGCTGTTGCGGAGGCTTGGAGTGGAGCCGTCGGTATTTCACATGAACGAGGGCCACGCGGCATTTCTTGCGCTGGAGTTGATGCGCGAGCAGATCGCCGGGGGTGCCGGTTTTGACGAGGCGCTGGTCGGGGCAAGGCGGCAGTGCCTGTTCACTACTCACACGCCGGTGCCGGCCGGTCACGATCGTTTTGGCCATGAGCTGATGGATTACGCGGTGCGGCACCTGTACAGGCAGCTCAACGTCAGCGCCAAGGAGTTGTTCGCGCTTGGCCGGGTGAATCCGGACGACGACAACGAGGAATTTTGCATGACCGTGCTCGCGCTCAAGGCGGCGCGCGCGGCCAACGGCGTGAGCGAGTTGCACGGGCAGGTCAGCCGCGAGATGTGGCACGGGCTTTATCCGGAGGCGTCGGTGAACGAGGTGCCGATCGGCCACGTGACCAACGGCGTCCATCTGGCCGGCTGGATGAAAGGGCCTGTGCGAAAATTCTGGCGGCGCAAGCTGGGCCAAGCGGAACCTGCGGCGGACTGGGCGGCTGAACTGGCCAAGCCTGAGTTTTGGGCGCGCTTGGGGGACGAGTCCTTCGTCAGTGACGAGGAGCTTTGGGCGCTGCGCTACCGGCTGCGGCGCGAGCTGATCGAGTTCGCCCGGCGTCGGTTGCAGGATCAGGACCACCGCTCGGAGCCAAGCGACTTTATCGCGTTTGATAATTTGCTCAATCCC
>JABGZB010000063.1 GCA_018674955.1 Verrucomicrobiota bacterium
ATCACCATTCGAAACGCTCTGACAGGCTCCTTGGCGCTGGCGCTTGGCTTGACCATTTCCTACGGCTTCGCAGAGCGCATGCCGCTCGCGGCACAGCGCGCTCTCTCGGTGCTGCCCGGCATCACGGTACACCGCGACGCCCGGATGGACGGGCTGAGCACGATGGAAACCCGACGCATCCTGCGCGAGGAGGGACTGAAAATGATTTCACAATATCTGTGGGTCGGACGCGGGTTTGGGCAGTCCGGCTTTGGCGACCACTCGTTGCAATGGGACCCCTCGGCAATCACTTACCACATCAACCAGGGGCGTTTTTACAACGGATTCATTGGGTTAATGGTCAACACCGGCCTGATTGGCACCTGCTTCATGCTGTTGTTTCTCCTCGCCGGCTCGGTGGTCGCAATCAAGGTGATTCTTCATCTCCGTAAGCACGGGGTGGATGATGACTTCTCCCGCGTAAGCTGTATCATCGCCTGCCTCTGGATGGCCAACGTGGTCGCCTTCATCGCCCTGCACGGCGACAGCGAGTACGCGATGAAAACCTTCTCCCTTCAGGCCGGCCTGTTGATCACCTGCCAATACATGTTGCGGGACCGATTGCGCGAGGAGCCACCTGAGCAGCCCGAGCTGGAATGAGAATTCTCCACCTGGTCGGTCAGCGCGAGGACGCCGGCGGCATCCTCTCGGTGATCCGCTGCCTGCACCAGGCCGGCCCGGCGGCAGACATTCGGCACACGGTCTGGGTGCACCGCGACTACGCGGAATCCCGCTCGCCGACGCTCGACTACCGGCGCACCGGCTTCATCGCCAGCGACTCACCGAGCCACCTCACCATTTTTTTTACCAGCGCGCTGGCATTTTTCAGCCTGCGCAAACTCCTCCGGCAGGAGTCGTTCGATGTGCTCCACGCGCACACGCGCGGCGGGCTGATCGTCGCGTTGCTGGCCGGCCTGTTTCTCGGCCGGCGGATTCTGTTCACGAACCACAGCTACGCCAATCGCACGTGGCTTTACCGCTGGGCGGCGCGCCGCGACTGGATGACCACCGTGGTGCTCAACCCCAACATGGCAGCGCACTACGGCCTCGCCGCCGAGCCGCCCAAGTGCAGCATTATTTTCTCTGGCTGCGCCGATCGTTTTTTGCAGGAACCGCTCACAACGAACGCTTGGCCAAGCGCCAATCCGTTGGCCAAGCTCAAGCTCGTCGGCATGGGTACGCTCGTCCGCTGGAAATGCTGGCACCACCCCATCGCCGCCTTGGCCAAGCTGCCAGTCGAACTCAAGGTCCGCGTGGAGTTTCACCTCTGGGGGCCGGAGCAGAGCGACGCCGACTCGCAAGCCTTCGCCGCCGAGCTGCGCGAATCGATCGAGCAACTCGGCCTGCAGAAAACCGTCCTGCTGCGCGGCGTGACGAACCAAGTCACCGACGCCCTCCGCGACGGCCATTTCGTCGTCGTCGCCTCGGAGAACGAGCCATGCAGCGTGTCGCTGATGGAAGCACTCGCGCTGGGTCTCCCCGCCCTCGCGGCCCGCAGCGGCGGCAATGTCGACATCGTGCGCGACGGAACGACCGGCCTCCTGTACGACACCGGCAGCATCAACGGTTTGCGCGACAAAATCGCCTCCATCCTCAACGGCGATTTCACCCCCGCGCCGCCGACCGGAATCCGCGACAGCGTCCGGGGCTGGGCCGCCAGCGAGATGGCCGCCAAATACAACCGCGTGTACGAACAGTTGGCCAAACGCAACGACGACGTATCATGAAACTACTCGTCTTTGCCCACGTCCCGCCGCCGTTCCACGGGCAAAGTTTCATGGTGCAGCAACTGCTCGACGAACTTCGCGACGACGAAACAATCGAGGTCTTCCACGTCGACAGCCGCCTCTCGAGAGATGTAGATGACATCGCCTCCGCAAGCCCGCGTAAACTACTCCTCATTTTCCGCTACTGCCTCAAGGCCATTTGGCTGCGGCTGCGACACGGCGTGAATTATTTCTACTGTGTCCCCGCGCCCGGCCTGCGCAACGCTGTTTACCGCGACTGGATCGTGATGATGCTCTGCCGCCCGTTTTTCCGGCGGACCATTTTTCATTACCAGGCGTCCGGCGTCGGCAGTTGGCTCGAGACCGGGGCACGTCCATGGGAGCGCTGGGTGTCGCGGCGGTTGCTTGGTCGCCCCGAGCTGAGCATTGTGCTGGGAGATTATTATCACGAGGACGCCGCCAAGCTCTCGCCGCGCAACATTGTTACCGTGCCGAACTGCGCGCCCGACCCCTGCCCCGACTACGACACCGTGCTGCAACCGGCGCAGCAGTCCCGCGCCAAGGCACTTGCACAAGCGCAGATCGGAGGCGAGGCGGCGGCGACGTTTCGCGTGCTGTACTTGAGCCTCTGCTACCGCGACAAGGGATTGTTCGACGCCATCGACGCTGTCGCCGAGATCAACGAACGGTTGCAAACCAAGCGATCAGCCGCGCGCGTACAGCTCGACGTTGCCGGCAAATTTTATCTCGCCGAAGAGGAAGCCGAATTCAACAAACGACTTGGCCAAACGGAACTGAACGACGCGCACGGGCCGCTCGTGGTTTACCAGGGCTTTGCCGACGAGCCGAAAAAACGTGAGTTATTCGCCCAAGCCGACGCGTTCGTGCTGGCGTCGTACTACGAATTTGAGGCGCACCCGGTCAGCCTCATCGAAGCGATGGCGCATGGCCTGCCAATTATCGCGACTCGCTGGCGGATTTTGCCGGAACTGTTCCCCGCCGGTTACGAGGGGCTTGTGGACACAAAGTCGCCTCGCCAAATTGCCGACCGGCTCGAGGGCTTTCTCGGCCGCACAGACGAGGCCGGCCTGCGCGATCGGTTCCTGCGGCACTTTACGCGGAGGGCGTTCGGTGAAAAAATCCGGGCTGCCCTGTTGGCGCTGGAAAACGAGTGAACACCGACCGACAACCCGATCCTGCCCGCGTCTCGGCCTTTCGCGGGGTCGAGCATTACGACGATCCCGCTGCCATTCACTCGCTCGTTGGCCAGGCGCTGGACGCGCTTGGCCTGCCGGACGACTACGTCCTCCCCCACGACTGCGTCGTGCTCAAGCCGAACTGGGTCAAAGAACACGACGAACGCCACTCCGGCCCCGGCCAGTGGGAACACGTCGTCACGCATCCCGCCGTCATTGAGGCGGTCATCCGCTGGGCCGGCACGCAGCTCGCCGGCAGTGGCTCGATCACCGTTTGCGACGCGCCGCAAACCGACTCGTCGTTTGCCGCGCTCAACCAATACTGCGGGCTCGACGAAATGGTCGATCGCTGCCGCCGCGACTTCCCCGGCACAACGATCAAGCTGCTCGACCTGCGACCAGAGGAATGGCACGCCGTCGATGGTGTCACCGTTTCAAAAACACAGCTCACCGGCGACCCGGCGGGCGACACGTTCGTCGGGCTGAACGACGCGAGCGAGTTCGTCGGGTTTCATGGCAACGGCAAGTTGTTCGGCGCGTCATTCAACATGGCCGAGACGAACGAACGCCACTCCGGCGACCGCCACGAATACATGCTCTGCCGCACCCCGATGGACGCCGACGTGCTCATCAACCTTCCCAAGCTCAAGACGCACAAAAAAGTCGGCGTGACTTGTGCGCTCAAGAATCTCGTCGGCATCAACGCGAACAAAAACTGGCTGCCGCACCACACCGAGGGCACGCCCGACCTGGGCGGCGACCAGTTCCCCGCCTCTACGGCAAAAGCCAAGCTTGAGCATTCGTGGATGGGACGGGCCAAGCGCATCGTCAACGGCCGCCCGCTGCTCTCGCGCCTGTTTGTGCCGTTGAAAAAAATGGGGCGCCTGTTTTTCGGCGACACGCAGAAAGTCGTCCGCTCCGGCAACTGGCACGGCAACGACACCTGCTGGCGCATGGTGCTCGACCTCAACAAATGCCTGTACGATTTCGACGGCGCTGGGCAACCGCGCAAAAAGCCGCTGCGCTATCTTGCCGTGGTCGATGGTATCATTGGCGGCGAGGGCAACGGCCCCATGTCGCCCGATGCGAAGCCCTGCGGCACGATTCTCGCCGGCACCCACCCGGCTGCCGTGGACATGGCCGCCGCGACTCTGATGGGGTTCGACTGGCAGAAAATTCGGCTGCTAAAAAACAGTTTTGAGATTCGTAAGCGC
This sequence comes from Verrucomicrobiota bacterium, assembly GCA_018674955.1. Taxonomy (GTDB): domain Bacteria; phylum Verrucomicrobiota; class Verrucomicrobiia; order Limisphaerales; family UBA1096; genus UBA1096. The sequence goes on from JABGZB010000063.1 coordinate 4,177, forward strand.
AACTTTATCCCGTTCCTGCCAAGCAACATAAGCCTCGCGTCCAACAAGCCGGAATGGGACGGGCCGCTTGGCCAAGCGGGTGGGCGGTTCGCTTTCAAGCCGCACTTTGGATGGGTCGGCGCGATTGAGCACGAGCCGCAAAACCAAGCCAACAATCCGGCGATAAAATAGTGACGTTAACAAAAAAAACTTCAGGGAATTCACCCTCATTCGGCCACCTTCCCCGGAGAAGGAATGAGGAGCGTGTACTCTCCCTCTCCCAGCGGGAGAGGGTTGGGGAGAGGGAGAACGCATCAAATTTGTAATGAATCGCAGCCCACTGCTTAGCCGCCGGATTAAAAAGCGATGAGTCTCGAAGACAGGCTTTATCCGTTGCTCTCCATGTACGAGCGGCTCCCGCAAGGCGCGCGCAATTTCATTGGCGCGGCGTACCGGCGGCTTCCGCGCCGCATCCGCTACGGCAAAGCGTACGGCGAGTTCCGCGAGTTGGCCGAGGCGTCGCCAAGCTGGAGCGAGTCGGACATCCACGAGTACCAGTTGCGCGAACTGCGCCGGACGCTCGTCAACGCCGCGAGCTACTGTCCGTTTTACACACGCTCGTTTGCGAAGGCCGGTTTTCGGCCGGACGCGCTTATGTCTCTCGACGACCTCGCCAGCTGTCCATCACTCACCAAGCAGGACATGCAGCAGCATTTTGATGACCTGACCTCGACCGAAATTGCCGACTCGCAAAAACTTTATATCACCACTGGCGGCTCGACCGGCGTGCCAGTGGGGTTTCATTTGCAGAAAGGCGTAAGCCGGCCGAAGGAGCAGGCGTTCCTCGAGGCCAACTGGCGGCGCGCCGGATATTTTGACAAGGCGCGGCTCGCGCTGATCCGGGGCCATGTAACCGACTCGCGGGCCAAGGACAACATAATCGCGCACGACGCCACGCGTGACTGGCTGATGCTTTCGTCGTATCACCTCACCGACGAGCGCATCCCCGAGTACCTCGAGGCGCTGGAAAATTTTCAGCCGGACTTTTTGAATATCTACCCGTCGGCTGCGTTGCAGCTAGCCGAGTATTTGCAGCGGCACGATCAGCGTTGGCGCACACCGCTTCTGGGCGTGCTATGCGGCTCGGAGCAGTTGACGCTGTCGCAGAAACGACTCCTCGAGGGTGTGTTTCAGTGTCGCGTACTGCGCTGGTACGGCCACGCCGAGCGCGTCGTTCTCGCCGCCGAGGGGGCGTACTCGGATCTGTTTTATTTTTGGCCGCATTACGGATTCGTTGAGTTTGGCGAAGCGGACGGGGACGGCCTGCGGGAAGTCATCGGCACGACGTTTCACAACATGGCTATGCCGCTCGTGCGCTACCGCACCGGCGACTTTGTGCGCTTGGCCAAACCTGGTGCGCGGCGGGAGTACGCTTGGCCGGCTGTCGAGGAGATCGCCGGGCGCGGGCAGGAATTTCTCGTCACAGGCTCAGGGCGGCGCATCTCGCTGACCGCCTTCAACATGCACGACGCGATCTTCGACGGGCTGTATGCCGTGCAGTTTTTCCAGTCGGAACAGGGCATGGCGGAGTTTCACTACATCCCGTCGCCGGAGTTTCACACGTCACGGCTGCCGCAGATTGAGAACGCCATCCGGCGCAAGCTTGGCGACGACTTCCGGTTAGTGCTGCGCGAAGTCGGGGAGATCGAAAAGACGCCCCGCGGCAAGCATACCTGGCTCATCAGCCGGCTCTAATTCCCGATTGGCCAAGCGGGCCGGATGGGCGTATGGTCGCTGTGCGATGCTACAAACTAAAGCTGCACGAAGAATTCTCCACGGAGTGGTGATCGGGGTGTTGTTGGTGAACCTGGCGATTGGGGCGAAGGTTTATTCAGAGTCCGACGCCAACTCGAGCGCCAATGATCCCCACGCCAATCTCGACCTCTTCGTCAACGTGCTCGAGCGCATCCGGCGCGACTACGTCGATGGCGGCGAGTTGACGTACGAAGACCTCGTCCACGGCGCACTGCAGGGCATGATCAGTATGCTCGACCCTCACAGCGAATTCATGCCGCCCGTCCGTTACTCGCATCTCATGGACGACACCGAGGGCCGGTTCGGCGGCGTCGGCGTGCACATCAACATTCAGGACGGCTACCTCACCGTGCTCGCTCCGATGGAGGACACACCGGCCTACGAAGCTGGCATCATGTCAGGCGATCGCATTGTGAAGATTGAGGGCAAAAACGCGCGCAACATTTCAATGCCGGAGGCGGTCGACAAGCTCCGTGGCAAGCCGGGCTCGAAAGTCAAAATGACATTTTTCCGGCCGTCCACCCGTAAGGACATCGATGTCACTCTCAAGCGCGCACTGATCAAGGTGGCCACCGTCAAAGACATCAACAACCAGCGCAAGTTCACCGTCGACGAAAACAAGATCGGCTATGTGCGGCTGACGCAGTTTGGCGAGGCGACCTCGCGGGACCTAGAGGAGGCGCTGCGCAAACTCGAGCTTGAGGATATGAAGGGACTCGTGCTCGACCTGCGCCACAACCCGGGAGGACTGCTCGACCAGGCGATCAGGGTTTGTGAAAAATTTCTGGCCAAGGGCGAGCCGATCGTCACCACCGAGGGACGCCGCGAACACGAGAACTCCGAGCACAAGTCGTCTGGCCGCGATGCCCGTCCCGACCTGCCGGTGGTCGTGCTGGTGAACCGGTTCAGCGCCAGCGCATCGGAGATTGTTGCCGGCTGCCTCAAGGACAACGACCGCGCCAAGATCGTCGGCGAAAAAACCTTCGGCAAAGGCTCGGTGCAAAAGATTCTGCCGATCAACGGCCAGCAAGGAGCCGCCCTTCGACTGACCACAGCAAAGTATTACACCCCAAGCCACGAAGTCATCCACGGCCACGGTATCGAGCCGGATCACAACTTGAAAATGAGCCGCGAAGACGAGGAATTGCTCTTCCTCCAGCGCACGCCGGGGGGCCTCAAGATGGTGGCTGAGGATCGCCGTGAAGCCGTCGGAAACTTCATCGATCCGCAGTTGGCCAAGGCGATTGAACTGCTAGTGGGCAAGAAACAGATCCAAGCCAAGGTAGAGCCGGAAGAGGAAAAACTGGCCGAAAAACCCAATGAAAAGGCAAAATCTGAGAAGGATGCCGAGCCCGAAGCCGAGGAAAAGCCGGCCGACAAGCCGGAATGATTTTGCCGCTTGGCCAAGCGAGACTGTTCGCCTTCCATGCTGTTGCTGGCCATCGAGACGTCGTGTGACGAAACCAGCGTCGCCGTGCTGCGCGATGGCTGTGTTTTCGCCAACGCGGTTTCCTCCCAGATAAAACTTCACGAGGAGTACGGCGGCGTGGTGCCGGAACTCGCCTCGCGCGAGCACCTGCGCAACCTCATGCCGGTCGCCCGCCAGGCGCTTGGCCAAGCGGACGTCGCCCCCGGCGAACTCGACGCGATAGCGGCGACCCGTGGGCCGGGTTTGCCGGGTGCGCTGCTGGTTGGCCTGCGCGCGGCGCAGGGCTTGGCGTTCGCTCTGGCCAAGCCGTTCATGGGCATCCACCATCACGAGGCGCACCTCTACTCGCCGTGGATCGGCGGCGAGCCATTGTCACTGTCTCTCGATGACTTTCAGCCGAACGTTTCGCTCATCGTCAGCGGCGGCCATACGATGCTCGTACACGTCGCTGCACCGCTGGAGCATCGCGTACTCGGCGGCACGGTGGACGACGCGGCCGGCGAGTGCTTCGACAAGGCTGCCAAGCTGATCGGCCTGCCGTATCCCGGCGGCCCCGAGCTGGATCGCCTAGCCAACGAGGGCGACGGCAGCGCGCACAAATTCCCGCGCCCCATGATGCGCGACGACTCGCACGACTTCAGTTTCAGCGGGCTCAAGACGTCGGTGCGCTATTTCATCCGCGACAACCCGCGCGTGCTCGAGGACGGCCAGCGGCTGCGCGACCTTTGCGCAGGCGTGCAGGCGGCGATCGTCGAAGTGCTCGTGAGCAAGACGATCCGCGCGGCAAAAAAACTAGGTGCAAAATGCGTCACAGCCTCGGGCGGTGTGACGTGCAACAGCGGCTTGCGTGCGGCCTTGGGCGCGGCGTGCGAGCGGGAGGGCTTTACGCTGAGCCTCGCCAACCCGACGCTCTGCACGGACAACGCGGCGATGGTCGGCATGGTCGCCCACATGCACTTGGCCAAGGCCTGCGGCACCACATCGCTCGACGCCGAGAGCGCCCCCGGCTGGAAGCTCGCCGAGAGCGCCATTTACTGACGAAGCAATATGGGAAATTACGATTTCGACAGCGCCGTGATCGGCGGAGGCAGCGCCGGCTATGCCACCGCCCGTACGACCGCTGCCGCCGGCAAACGCACCGTCATCATCGAGGCCGGCGGGGAACTGGGCGGGCTCTGCATCCTGCGCGGTTGCATGCCGACGAAAGCGTTGCTACACGCTGCCGATGTGCGGCACCAAGCTAGGCGCTCCAGCATCTGGGGGCTCAAGCCGGACGAGGTCAGTTTTGACTTTGCCGCAGTGATGCGTCGCAAGGCGGCGATGGTCGAGGAGTTCGCCAGCTACCGGCGGGGCCAATTACAGGACGGCCGCTTCGAGCTGATCCGCGCCCTGGCTAGGTTTCGTGACCCGCACACGCTCGAGCTGGACAACGGCAAAGCGGTGACTGCGGAACACATCATGATTTGCACCGGCTCCCGGGTCGCCGAGCTGCCGCTGCCTGGCTTGACCAAGCTCGGCTGCATCACCAGCGACGACGCCCTGGGGCTCGAGTCGCTGCCCAAGTCGATCATCGTGCTTGGCGGCGGCGCGGTGGCGCTCGAGTTCGCCCAGTTTTTTGCGCGATTCGATGTCGAAGTGACGCTGCTCCAGCGTAGCCCGCACATTCTCAAGGCGTTCGACGATGACGGCGCCGGCGAAGTCGAGGCCGCCTTCCGCGCCGAGGGCATTACCGTCCACACCGGTTGTTCGCTGATCGACGCGCGGCATGACGGCAACGAAAAAATGGTCGTGTACGAGCGCGACGGCGTACAACACGAAGTCCGCGCCGAGGCGGTGTTTCACGGTTTAGGCCGATCGCCGAACACTGGGTCGCTCGCGCTCGAGAACGGCGGCGTCGAGACCGAGCGCGGTCGCATCCTCTGCGACACCCACATGCGGACCAGCACGCCGCATATCTACGCCGGGGGTGACTGCACCGGCCCACACGAGATCGTGCACATCGCCATTCAGCAGGGCGAGGTCGCCGCGCATAACATCCTGCACCCCAACGGGCTGCACTCGATGGATTACCGGATGCTCATCAGCGTGGTGTTCACCGATCCGCAGGCTGCCACCGTCGGCCACACTGAAAAAACGGCCAAGGCACAGGGCATCCCGTACCTCACCGCGAGCTATCCATTCAACGACCACGGCAAATCGATCATCATGGACTCCATGCACGGCTTTGTGAAATTGTTGTGCGATCCCGAGTCGGGAGAAATCCGCGGCGGCGCGTGCGTCGGACCGATGGGCGGCGAGTTGATCCACGAGATCGTCACCGCCATGGCCAAGCGCATGACCGTCGCAGAGCTGGCCGCCGTGCCACACTACCATCCCACACTGGCCGAGATCTGGACCTACCCCGCCGAGGAGTTGGCCGAAAAAATTACCGGCTGACGGTTTCATCGAATTTGTTGTAATTGGCAAAAGCTGTGTGAAGTCCACCGTCTTGTCGACGCAATGCAAATGGATCCAAAGGCCCAAGCCATCAACTGGGCGCCGCCACTGGAGGGGCAGGACGCGACCGCGGCGGTCGAGTGGCTTTTGCAGTTTGCCACCCGGCACCAGGCCAGCGACGTGCATCTGCACATGGACCGCGACGGCTGCCGCGTACAGTTCCGGCTCGACGGTGTGCTGACCAACGTGGGCACCCTGCCTATTGAGGCGGCCAAACTTGTCCTCGGCCGCGTCAAGTATCTGGCCAAGCTCAAGACCTATGTCGAGTCGCTGCCACAGGATGGCCGAATTGCCGCCGACGAGGTAGCTCTGGGCAGCGATGTGCGCGTCTCCACCTACCCGACTGTGACCGGCGAGAAGCTGGTGCTGCGACTGTTTTACGCTGAGCACCAATTGACGCTCAATCAACTGGGCTTTCCCGCCGGGGTGAGTGAGGCGCTGGAGCATCAACTCAGCATCCGCTCCGGCATGATCCTGCTGACCGGCCCGGCCGGCAGTGGCAAGACGACGACGATTTACGCGCTGCTACAGCGGTTGCTGGAGACCGATTCCTGCCACGTGATCACGGTGGAGGACCCGGTCGAGCGGGTGATCCCAGGCATCATGCAGACTGAGATCAACCTCGAACGCGGGCTGACATTTGCCAAGGCGCTCAAGCACCTGCTGCGG
>JABGZB010000431.1 GCA_018674955.1 Verrucomicrobiota bacterium
TAAGTGAGATAGCCGCCGGTGGAATGCAGCACGCCCTTCGGTTTGCCGGTGCTGCCGGAGGTGTAAAGGATGAACAGCGGGTCCTCGGCGTCCATCGGTTCGGGGGGGCAAACGGGGTCGGCTGCGTCGAGAGCGTCGTGCCACCAAATATCGCGGCCGTCTGCCATGGCGACGTCGGAGCCGGTACGTTTGAGGACGAGAATTTTCTCGATAGACGGCGTGCTCTCGACGGCCTTGTCGGCGTTGGACTTCATTGGGATGTCGAGCTTCGTGCCGCGCACGCCGGTGTCCTGCGTGATGATGGCCTTGCACTCGGAGTCGTTGATGCGAGTGACAAGGCTGTCGGCACTGAATGCTCCAAACACGATCGAGTGCACCACACCCAGGCGAGCACACGCCAGCATTGCGATGGTCAACTCGGGAATCATCTGCATGTAAATGCAAACGCGATCGCCCTTGGCCAAGCCGAGGTCTTTCAGTGCGTTGGCTGCCTTCTGTACTTCGGCCTGCAACTCAGCGTAGGTGAACGTGCGGCTTTCGTTCGGGTCGTTGCCCTCCCAAATCAGCGCGGTGTCGTCGCCGTGCCCGTCGTCCACATGACGATCGACGCAGTTGTAACAGGCATTGATTTTGCCTCCGATGAACCAGCGGATTTGCGCTTTGTCAAAATCCGACTCGGTCAGCGTGTGCCATTTCTCGATCCAATACAGCCGCTCGGCGTGCTCGGTCCAGAAGCCGTCGGGGTCGTTAATCGATCGGTCGTAAAGCTCGCGGTATTGTTCGAGAGAGGAGATGTGCGCGTTGGCCGAGGCGGAGGCGGCGGGCGGGTAAAATTTGGTTTTGGAGTCGTTGCTCATGGTTCAAATCGGTCAGGTAGTTTATGGAAGCCAAGCGGCGGGTCAATGCTGGAGCTTGGGGCGGGGGGGGGTTCCGGGAAAACCGAAACGATGCCAGATGCGGGTTTGCTTCCGGTGGGGCTTCCCGTATTCTGTGGTGCGTGCGCTTGGCTTTGAGATTGGCTGCGTTAGTAGTCTGCTGCTCCGGACTGAGTTTTTGGTTTGGAGGCGGTTTGCATATGGGCTGGTCTAAGTCCACTGAGACCCGAACCGAGATCGATGAGGTCACCGGTTTGGAGTATCCCGTGACAGTAAGTAAATATGTCTTTGGGGTGGAATTGCTCGGCGCGGCTTTGGGAGTGAGCGGTGGGCTTTTTGGCTTGTCCTTTGCATTCTGCAAGCCGGCCTGACCGGGTAATCTAACTGGCGCCGAGATATAAAGTATCTAATTATGAAACAGTTTAGCAAGGGAAAGTTGGTGTGGTTACTGATCTTGTCAGTTGCCCCAGGAGTTTTAAGTGCGGATTCGATTAAGTTCGATTTCAGAGATCCAAAGAAGGTGAACAATGTCGTGTTCTTGATGGACGCTCCGCTGGAATCTATCAACGGCACCGCCACAGGAGTCAGTGGCACGGTCTCATTCGATCCAGCCAATCCGGCAGCAACCACCGGCAAAATTGTGCTGGCGACTTCATCATTGCACGTCGACAATCCGGTGATGAAAAAACACATGCTGGATGAGGGATGGATGCACGTGTCCAAGTTCCCGACAATCGAGTTTGTTGCTGGGAAAATGACCAACGTCAAAACTAGTGGGACCAACATAACCGGGACAATCGCTGGCAAGCTGACCGTCAAAGGCGTCACCAAAAAAGTGAGTGTGCCGGTCCGGTTGACTTACCTCAAGGGGATGCTGATCAAACGTAACCGCGTGCCGGGGGATTTGCTTGTCTTGCGCTCTGACTTTACGATCAAAAGGTCGGACTATGGCATTAACGCTGGCAACAACGAGGAAAAGGTATCCGACGAGATTGAGCTGAAACTAAGGGTGGCTGGTGCTGCACCGTATTAAACTCTCGGAATTTAATACGATGGAGATGGTCGAACTGGAAGGACTGAGGGTTGTCGTGGATCGGGTGGTTTACCAGTCGGACATGCTCACGCCGGAGAATCGTCCCCACTGCTTTGCCTACTTCATTACCATCAGCAACAATTCCGA
>JABGZB010000432.1 GCA_018674955.1 Verrucomicrobiota bacterium
CCGATTCGCGACTGATTTTCCCGGCGGCACCCAGACAAAAAATTTTCATTGATGAACAGTAATGCGACCGTCTTTGGCCGCTTGGCCAAGGCTATCTACGGGGAGAGGCAAAAGCCAGCCCACCTGCTGACCCAGGGAATTGCGCGGTCAGCCTCTGGACGACGAAGCCGGTTGCAGGACATTGATGAAGTCGGAGCCAAGCGCTTGGTTGTGCTGTGCGTATTGGCTCGGTAGCATCCCGGGCCAACGATGAAAAGAGGGACTTGGTTTTTGTGTGGACTGATTATGGCAAGCTCAACCTTAGCTGAAGAAGCAACCCGACGACCGCCGATCCTCGACGACCCGTTCCTTTGGCTCGAGGAGATCGAGGGCAAACGAGCACTCGAGTGGGTGGAGCAGCGCAACGGCGAAACTCTGGCCGAGCTTCAGGCCGACAAGCGCTACGAGCCGTTCCTCGCGCGGGCCGAGTCGTTACTCAACGCCACGGACCGCATCCCATACGGCTCGATTCGTGGCCGACATATATACAATTTTTGGCGTGACGCCGAACACGTCCGGGGCATCTTGCGCCGGACGACGCTGGAGTCATATCGCAAAGCCAAGCCGGAGTGGGAAACGGTGCTCGACGTCGATGCTTTGGCTAAGGCCGAGAATGAAAACTGGGTTTACAAAAGCATCGCCTGGCTCGCTCCGGGCTACGAACTCTGCCTCGTCAAGCTGTCGCGCGGCGGAACGGATGCGTCGGTGCATCGCGAGTTTGACACCTTGACCAAGCGCTTTGTCGAGCGCGGTTTTGTGTTGCCGGAGGCCAAGTCCGGCGTCGCTTGGCTGGATCGCGACACGCTGTTCGTCGGCACAAACTGGAGCGAGGGCTCACTGACCGAGTCCGGTTACCCACGGATCGCGAAGCGCTGGAAGCGCGGCACACCCCTGGCCAAGGCTGAGACGATTTTTGAGGGACGCGAAGAGGACATTGGCATCTGGCCGCGCGTATTGGATTCCGGCGAGACAACCCTGCCGATGATCGACCAGTCGCTAACGTTTTACACCGGCGCGTACCACTTCATCGGCGATGACGGGAAACTCCAGAGATTGCCGGTGCCGGAGTCGGCCGACTTGGCCGGGTTTTACGCCGGGCGAATCCTGTTCACGCTGCGCGATGCGTGGGAAGTTGCCGGGGAGACATTTCCGCAGGGAGCGTTGCTGGCGATCGACGCGGCGGTGTTTCAAGCTACCGGCGAGTTACCGCGCGTCGAGATGATTTACACACCGGACGACCGGACGAGCATCGAGGGCGTCACCGTTTCGCGCAGCGGCCTTTATGTGTCGCTATTGCAAAATGTTAAGGGCCGCATCCTGCGTTTCGGCGTGGACGCCAAGTCCGGCAAGTGGAATGCCGAGCCGCTGCCATTGCCGGATAACGGCACGGTTTCTCTCTCGGCGGCGAACCCTCATTCCGGAACGGTGTTGGTGAATTACGAAGACCACATCACGCCAGATCAGCTGAGCGAGTACGACGACGGGGCGAATGCGCTGACCCGGCTCAAGTCGCTGCCCCCACGTTTTCGGGCCGACGGGTTGCAGGTCAGCCAGCACACGGTTCGGAGCGCGGACGGCGAGGCGGTGCCGTACTTCGTGATTCATCGCAAGGGACTCAAACTCGACGGCTCGACGCCGACGATCCTTTACGGCTACGGCGGGTTCGAGATTTCGCTCAAGCCAAGCTACTCGGCGACCATCGGCAAACTCTGGCTCGAGCGCGGCGGCGCGTATGCCGTGGCGAATATCCGTGGCGGCGGCGAGTTCGGGCCGCGCTGGCACAAGTCCGCGCTCAAAACGAATCGCCAGCGCGCGTACAACGATTTCATCGCCGTGGCGGAGGACTTGGCCAAACGCGGCATCGCGTCGCCCAAGCGCTTGGGCATCTCCGGCGGCAGCAACGGCGGCCTGTTGGTCGGTGCGATTTTCACGCAGCGCCCGGACCTTATGAACGCCGTCGTTTGCCGCGTGCCGTTGCTGGACATGTTGCGCTACTCCAAGCTACTCGCAGGTGCGAGTTGGGTGGGCGAGTACGGCGATCCCGAGGACTCAATCATGCGCGAGGCGATCCTCAAATATTCGCCGTATCAAAATATTTTCCCCGGGCGCAAATACCCGAAAGTGTTCATCGAAACCTCGACCAAGGACGACCGCGTGCACCCCGGTCACGCACGAAAGATGGTCGCCCGAATGCGCGATCAGGGGCATCCAGTTTTGTATTTTGAAAACACCGAGGGCGGCCACGCCGCCGGTGCCAACCTCAAGCAGCACGCTCGCCGCTACGCCCTCGAGTACGTCTATTTCTCCCGCCAACTCGGCCTGAAGTAGCCGCCCGGCCAGGCGCTAAATGTGCAGCGACTCGCCCGTTGCGCCGTGCGCTGCCTCGCGCAGACCCTCCGACATCGTCGGGTGCGCGTGGATGGTGCGGGCCAAGGCCTCCGCGCTGCCGCCCAGCTCCATCAGCAACACCGCCTCGGCGATCAGCTCCGACGCATGGGCCGAGAGGATCTGCGCGCCGAGCACCCGGCCGCTCGCCTTGTCGGCGATGACCTTGGCCAAGCCGTCCGCATCCCCGCTGGCGACGGCCCGGCCGTTGGCTTGGAACGGAAAAATACCCACGGCAGTCTCATGCCCATTCGCCTTGGCCCCAGCCTCGGTGAGGCCCACGGCTGCGACTTCCGGCGCGGTGTAAATGACCCACGGTATGGCATCGTAATTCACGCTGCCCGGCTGCCCCGCCATGCGCTCGACGGCAGCGACGGCTTCCTGCTCGGCCTTGTGCGCGAGCATTGGCCCCGCCACCACGTCGCCGATGGCGTAAATGCCCGGGACGCTGGTTTGCCACCCGGCGTCGGTCTTAATGCAGCCGCGCTCGTCCAGTTCCATCCCGGCCTCGACGGCACCGAGGTTTTCGGTGTTCGGCTTGCGGCCTACCGCGACGAGCACTTTCTCCGCTTCGAGCACGACTTTTTCATCGCTCTTGGTCGCTATCAATCGGACGCCGCCCTCCGTTCTCTCGGCCGACTCGACGCCAGTGCCAAGGTGGAATTTCAACCCCTGTCGTTGCAGCAATTTTTGCAGCGCCTGCGTGATGTCCTCGTCAAATACCGAAGCGATGCGCGGCAAAAACTCGACCACCGTCACTGCCGTGCCGAGCCGAGCCCACACCGAGCCCAGCTCGAGGCCGATCGCGCCGCCGCCGATCACGACCATTGACTTCGGCGCTTGGCCAAGCGCGACCGCGTCGTCGCTACTGAGCACCGTTTCGCCGTCGAACTCGAGGAACGGCAGCCCAGCGACGCGGCTGCCGGTGGCGATCAAAATGCGCTTGGCTTTCAGCTTCTGTTGGCCCTCGTCGCCGGTTACCTCCACCTCGTCCGGCCCTGCAATGCGGCCAAGGCCGACCACTCGCTCGATGCCGTTTTTGTTCATGAGATAATCAACACCGCGCGCCATCTTGCGGACGACGCGATCCTTGCGCTTCATCATTTTACTGACATCCATCGACAGGCCGTCTACCGAAATGCCGTGCGAGCCAAACTGCTTTTGCGCCTCGTGATACAGCTCGGTGGACGAGAGTAGCGCCTTGCTGGGAATGCAGCCAACGTTGAGGCAGGTGCCGCCCAGATTTTTGTCCTTCTCGACGATGGCCGTTTTCAAGCCAAGCTGCGCCGCCTTGATCGCGGCGGTGTACCCGCCCGGCCCGGCCCCGATGACGACGAGATCAAAATTATAATTTATGTTTACCAAAATAAAAATTGGACGAGCGGTTGCAAAACCGGCGGGCGAACCCTGCCCCCTTGTAGTCCATGAGCCAACCTGAAAAGGCGGCTGCGAAAAAAATCAGCGCAGACTCGCGCCATTTGCGCCTGCGGGGTTTAATTGTCCGCACACGCATGAAGCGGTTCGCCATCAAACTCACATCCGCCAGCTTGGCCAAGCTGGCGTTCGCCATCACGGCCACTTGGCCCAGCGCCGGTCAAGCCGACGGCACCAGCTTGGCAAAGCGCGCGATGCACCTGCTGCGCGACAACTGTATCCGCTGCCACAACGCTAAAAAAAACAAGGGAGACCTTAATCTCACCGGGCGGGCGCTCGCGCTGAAGGGCGGCGGCGAAGGCCCGGCATTTGTCACCGGCAAAGCCGAGGAGAGCCACATTATTCAGTTCATCCAGCCCAACAGCGATCCACACATGCCGCCAAAGGAACAACTGGACGGCGAACAGATCGCCGCGCTTGGCCAATGGATCGACTCTGGTGCCGAGTGGCTGCCTGCAGAGCTGGTCATCGAGGCCAAGCTGCTCGACCCCGCTGCGCTTGGCCAACTGCCCGGCGGCTATCAGCCGGTGTTCGCTCTCGCTCTCTCTCCGGACGACAAACAACTCGCCGCCGGCCACGGCAACCTCGTCACCGTTCACAACCTCACCGAGAAAGACAAACCGGCCTTGCCCAAGCTCACCGGCCACCTCGACGCCATCCAGTCCATCGCATGGAGCGCCGACGGCAAGCGGCTCGCCACCGGCGGCTTCCGCAAGGTGCTGCTCTGGAACACTGCCGACTGGTCGCCCGCCGGCGAGATCAGCGACCTGCCCGGACGCGTCTCGGCGATGGTCTTCACCTCATCCAACACGGCACTCGCCACCGCCTCCAACGCCCCCGGCCAAGCGGGTGAGGTTGCGCTTTGGGTTGTCGATGGCTTGGCTAAGCGCCAGGCTTGGCAGGCCCACAACGGAACGATTTTTGACATGGCCATCGCGCCCGACGGCGAAACACTGGCCACCGCCGGAGCCGACAAACTGGTTCGGTTTTGGAGCCTGGCCACGGGCGAACAAATGATGCAGATCGAGGCCCACACCTCGCCGGTGCTCTCGCTCGCCTACAAGCCTGACGGCGCACTGCTGGCAAGCGGTGGCGCGGACAAGGAGCTTAAAATTTGGGACACGAAAACGCGCGAGCAAAAAAACCTCGTGACCGGCCACCCCGGCAACGTCGCCGCCATCGCCTGGCCGGAAAAGAAAGCCGAGTTAATCACCGCAAGCGACGACGGCGCCCTGCGCCTCTGCAACGAAACCAGCAAAAGCCCCGGCAAGACATGGTCCAAGGCCGGCGACCTGCTCCATTGCCTCGCCGCCACAGCCGACGGCAAACTGCTCTACGGCGGCGCGGACAACGGCCGCGTTTATGCGTGGGATCGCACCGGCAAAATCACCCGCACCCTCGAGCCGCCCAAGCCGTGACCGGGGCACCGAAACAAAAACATTGCCAAACCCGGGGGCCGGCCGGAAACTCCGCGTCCCCTTCAGTGCGGGTGTAGTTCAATGGTAGAACGCAAGCTTCCCAAGCTTGACACGAGGGTTCGATTCCCTTCGCCCGCTCCAATTCCTCTAAGGTTTTAGGTACTTCTTCATCCTCCGAAACAAATCCGAAACAAAAAAAGTCGAAGGACTCAGTAGAATTTTTGCGTTCACGGCCTATTATCGCCATGAACATAAACAATTCTGTAAAGTTGTATCAACCATCTGAGCGTGATCCGTATTTTAAAGTTAAATTCAAGGCCAATGGCAAATGGATTACTCGAAAGCGCAAAACCGAAACTGCTGCTCGCGAGTTGGTTGATCAGGTAAACCAAGCCATCCTACGAGGCGAAAGCCGCTTGGCGACACTCACAAGCTCCGAGAAGGAACGATTAAACGCGGCACTTGCCCTGTTACCTGAAGGCAAAAATCTTCTGCAACTCGTTCTTGAGTCAACTGAGGCAATGAAACTGCTTCCGGCCGGACATTCACTTGGTGAGGCAGTGAAGTTTTACTCTCGTTTCAACGCAACCATCGAACCTTTGAACTTCACTGATCTGGTTGATCAGTTTTCGAAGTCAAAAGAAGCGGATTGGTCTCGTCCCCATGCAATAGCTCAAACAAACCGGCTCAATCGACTAAAGGAAGCTTTCCATTGCAAGGTGTCTGATCTCACGCCTCAGCACATCGAAGTCTTTCTAGAGCAATTTGAGCAGGCAAAACCGAAGACTCGTAACCACTTCAAAGCCCTGATTAAACAATTGCTTTGTTTCGCAGTGGAATTAGATGCACTGCCGACACTCAAGCCTTTTAACATTGTGCTTAAATTGGAAAAAGCAAAGGTAAGTATCCCGGAAATCATTTCTCCGGAGCAATTCGAGCAATACCTTAAGAATGCACCCAGTGAACTCATACCCGCATTGGCGCTTGGGGGATTCGCCGGCTTGCGACCAGAAGAAATTAAAAAATTAACATGGGAGGATTATCTGAAATCGGAGGACAAAATCCCAATGAGTGCTGATATCACAAAAACCTCACTGGTACGTTTTGTCCCTAAAAAAGCGGCATTAAAGTACTGGCTAGCCAAAGTCCCAAATCGAACGGGTAAAATGCTGACCATCTCAACGACTCAAAAAAACAAGTTGGTTAAAAATTTAAAAAAACTTTTCGGCGGCCCAATCGGAAAAGCCAGTCAAGGACGCGATTTGTTCAGGCACTGTTATGTCAGCTATCGCTTTGGTGAATGCCAACGCACATCGGTTGTAGCAGACGAAACAGGTCACTCCGAATCGGTGTTAAAATC
>JABGZB010000433.1 GCA_018674955.1 Verrucomicrobiota bacterium
CATTGGCAGCACCAATCCCGAGCACATTCGCGAGGCCACCAAGGCACTCGACCTGCTGTTGTCGCGCGAGGAATGGTACCGATTGATGGCCGCAGCAGCCGGAAAACCCCTGCCCTGACTTGGGCATTTCTGATACCAACCTAGCCCCGCCGCCCCGGACAGTTCCAACTGGTTCACTTGGCCAATGCCGGCCAGCATTAGTTTCCCAGGTCGTTACAACATCGTGCCACTGATTTAGGCAAAGCTCGTATTCCTGATCGCAGAAGGTGAATCGGAGCATATCAATATTTGGGATGCCAACCTCGAGCGCCTGGCCAATCGCTCTCTTCGGGACGGGCACTGGGCATCCTGCGCGAGTGCTTCCCCGGCAGGCCGGTCATCGGCCTCGACTCGACCGACTTGATCTGGGGGCTTGGTTCGTTCCACTGCCTCACCCAGCAGGAGCCAGCGGGAGAACAACTCGCCAACACCCACCGCCCGGAGTAGCTTCGCCGATCGCGTAGTTTGCACCGCACCAACCGACGGATATCCATTGTTCAGGAAAAAAAATCAATTGGTCTTGCCACCTGTGAAGGGTCGAGCCGCAGGTTCCGGCCTCCGCCGTGTCGCGGGTGTCTTGGCGGTTGTAGCGAGCGCAGTTTTCTCCGGCCAACTCTCCGCGGGTGTGGTGATCAACGAGATTTATTACAAGCCGGCCGACAAGACATCCCCGGAGGAGTTTGTTGAAATTCACAACCGTAACCCGACCCCGGTGAACCTGTCCGGCTGGCGCTTCACCCGGGGCATCGACTACACGTTTCCGGAAGGAACCATGCTGGAGGCGGGCGAGCATCTGGTCTTGGCCGAGCATCCCGCGACACTGCAGTCGGTTTTTTCAGTAGCAGCGCTTGGCCCGTACAGCGGCCGCTTGGCTAACGACGGGGAGAGGCTGGTCCTGCGGGACCGGCAGGACGGAGTGGTTGATGAGGTGGAGTACGGCGGCGAATTTCCGTGGCCTGTGGGAAGCGAAGACGGCGGCTCGATTGAACTGATCCACCCCGCCCTCGACAACGACCTCGGCGGAAGTTGGAGACTCTCGTCCGCTGGAGCAGGACAGGATGGAGCGCCTTGGGAAGAGACGGTTTTTATCGACCTCAACGACCCAAAGTGGCGCTACAAAAAAGGCACCTCGCCGCCGGCCGGGGGCGCCGCGTGGCGAGAGTTCGGCTACAGCGAAAACGGCGACTGGAAAACCGGCCGCACCAGCATCGGCTACGGCGACAACGACGACCAAACGCTCCTCGCCGACATGAGAAACAATTATTCCACCGTGTACCTTCGTCATCTATTTCTCGTACCTGACCCCGATGCAGTTCCGGCATTGCAACTGAAGCTCTATGTGGATGACGGCTGCATCGTTTGGATCAATGGCGAGGAAGTGATCCGCCGACATGTCGCCGACGGCGCGATGGCGCACGACTCAACCAGCGGCGTCGCCGACCACGAGCGGCAGTGGGAGCTGATCGATTTGCCCGACCCCGGCTCTCTCCTGGAAAAGGGTAACAACGTCATTGCCATCCATGTCATCAACGCGACGCTGGGCAGCAGCGACCTGTCGATCGACGCGGTTCTGCTCGTTCCGCCTCCGCCCTCAGCGGCGCCCAACCCGACTCCTGGAAAACGCAACTCCGTCTTTGCCACAAATGCCCCTCCGCAAATCCGGAAGGTTGCAACCGCCCCCCGTCAGCCGACTGCGAAACAGCCGTTTCGAGTCACCGCGAAGATTACGGATCCCGACGGAGTGGCAGCCGTTCAACTGCATTACCAAGTGGTGGTGCCTGGGAAATATCTCCCGGCCTTTTTACCCCTGTCCCACTCACAACTGCTCTCGAAGCCCAATCAACCGCTCTCCGCCAACCCAGAGTTTGAAGCCGAGGAAAACTGGCGCACCCTTTCCATGCGCGATGACGGGCTGGAAGAGGACACCACGGCAGGGGATGGGGTTTATTCGGCGCAGATTCCGGGGCAGGAAAACCGCACGCTTTTCAGATATCGGATCACCGCCACCGATGGGACGACGTTGGTACGGGTTCCCTACCGGGACGACCCGTCGCTGAACTTTGCGGCCTTCATTTACAACGGAGTACCCGCCTTCAAGCCAGCAAAGCGCACCGTGCACCCGGACGGCCTAGGCCATACCTATCCGGCGGATATCATGAACTCGCTGCCGGTCTACACGCTGATCACACGCGGACGGGATCTCGACCAGTGCAACGCCTACAACTCGGCCTACCAGATTCCCAAGTCCAAGACCGAGGCACGCAGCAAGTTCAACTGGGAAGGAGCGTTTATTTACGAAGGGGTCGTCCACGACCATATACGTTACCGACTGCGCCAAGCCAACGACCGCTACGGTGGAGGAGGCAAACGCTCAATGCGTTTCCGGTTTAATCGGGGGCATTACCTGCAGGCGAAAGACAATTACAGCCAAGACTATCCGGTCAAATGGCGCACACTCAATACGGGTAAAATGTTCGACAACAAGCGTGTTGGCAACTTTGGGCTGACCGAGGGGGTCAACTCGCTTCTCTGGAACCTGCTAGGTGTACCCTCACCCTCCACGCACTTCTTTCATTTTCGCGCCATGACCGGAACGACAGAGGCTCCGTCGAATCCGAACGGCCAGTATACCGGCGACTTCTGGGGCCTGCACCTTGCCATTGAGGATTATGACGCGCGGTTTTTGGAGGCGCACCAGTTACTAGACGGAAACCTGTACAAACTGAAGGATGGAATTTTCGACGGGAACAGGGTCAAGCGCAATCAGGGGCGCCACGCCGTAACCGACGACCGGGACTTTCAAAACATCCGGCAGCAGCTACGGCCGACGCGATCCGTGGATTGGCTTCGCTCACATGTGAACTGGAATCTCTGGTATCGCTACCACACTGTCTGCGAGGCCATCCGGCATTATGACTACTGGCCGCGCGACTCGCATTCCAAGAACCGGGCATGGTATTTTGAGCCCAGCATGGAGACCCCGCTTGGCCGCTTAGCCGTGCTGCCGTGGGATGCCGATGCGTCGTGGGGGCCGAGCTGGGGTCAAGGCATAGACTATCCGAAAAACGCCATCACTTCCGGGAAGGCCACCGCGGCCTTCCGGCAGGAGTATCGCAATTTCATCCGGGAGTTTCGTGACTTGGTTTGGAAAGAGGAGGTCATCAACCCCGTGATCGACCACATGGCCGGCCTAATCGGCGAGATCTCGATGGCGGACCGGGATCGCTGGCGCTCCGCCCCCAACGGCCGTGATTTCGGCCCCATGGAGACCAAGGTCAAGGACATGAAAAACTTTGCCTTTCGAGGTTGGTCCGGCAGCACGGGTCCCACTGTGCCAAACGGAGGGCGGGCGGCCTATCTAGATCAACTGATAAAAGCCGGCGAGGATTCAGTCCGCATCCCCAAAAAGCCGGAGGTCACATACAAAGGCCCCGATGGGTATCCGGTCAACGCCCTGTTTTTTGAAACGAGCCCCTTCAGCGACCGCCAGGGAGACGACGCGTTTGCCTCGATGCGATGGCGCATCGCCGCAGTGGACGCCAGCTACGATCCAGCCGCTCAACCGGCTCGTCTGCCACTCTTCGAATGGCGCGCCGCGTGGGACTCGGGCGAGTTGGCTGCATTCACGTCGAAGGTGCACGTCCCACCGGCCGCGGTGGAGCCGGGCAAAACCTACCGCATGCGGGCGCGGTTCAAGGACAACACCGGCCGCACCAGCCACTGGTCGGCCCCTGTGGAGTTCACCGCCTCTGCCCCGTCGATCCAGCCGCTCCGAGATGCCCTTCGCATCACGGAAATCATGTATCACCCGGCCGAAAATCCGGACGCGGAATTCATCGAGTTTCAAAACAAAAGCTGGAGCAGCCTGGATCTAAGTAACCTGCGTCTGGCAGGCGGGATGACTTACGATTTCTCAGAGGCCGGCCTCGAGCAACTGCCGCCCGGCGGGCGGCTAATCATCGCCAAGAACCCCGGACTGATACGGGCAACGCCGGGGGGACGGCAGGCAATCGTGCTTGGTCCGTGGAGCGGAAAGTTGTCGAACAGCGGCGAGGCTATCCGGCTGGAAACCGCTTGGGGCGAAACGGTGTTTTCCGTCGCGTACAAGGGAAGCTGGCACCGCCAGACCGATGGCCAAGGGCTATCGCTCGTCCTGCGCGATCCCACCAGCGCAGCGGCTTTGTGGTCGTCAAAAGCTGGCTGGATGCCTGGCCTGTTTCTCGGCGGCTCCCCGGGTAGGGCCGAGAACGAGCTGGCACCGTTTGAGCCGCCACTGTGGATCAACGAAGTGATGAGCGGCGACAACGGCTGGATCGAACTGTTCAACCCGGCCGGGCAAGCGGTGAACATCGGCGGCTGGTTCCTGAGCAATCGCTCGACGCGCTTGGCCATGTTCCGGCTACCAAACGGCCTGGTCGTCCCGCCCGCTGGTTTTCTTGTTCTCGAGGCCAAGCGGCATTACAGCCGGCCGGGCGCTCCCGGGCGTTTTGAAATCACGCGGGCAGGCGGCTCTCTTTTTCTCTCGCAGATTGACAGCGGCTATTTGACCGGCTTGGGAACGATGGCTAGCTTTGCCCGCTTCGAGGGTATCGCGTCCCGTGGTCTGAAACATACAGGAAACAACGACGGCATCATGGTATCCCTCACGATCCCCACCCCTGGTAAGCCTAATGAATCGCAGTCCGACAGCGATTCGGACGGACTGCCGAACGACTGGGAATTGGCGCATGGCCTCGACCCGGAATCCAACGATAGCGGCGCCGACCCGGACGGGGACGGGCTCACCAATCTGCAGGAATTCAATTGTGGTACGAATCCCCGCGACCAAGCCAGCCGACTTGAGTTGGCGGTGGTTCGCGACAACAACCAGCTAGAACTGCGTTTTCAGGCACAACCCAACCGGACTTACTCCATTGAGTCGTGCGAACAACTTGAACGCGACAAATGGAAAACGATTCGCACCCTGGCCCCGGGGGAGGGTAGCGATGTGGTAGTGCGCGAACTCATCGGGCGAGATCAGACGGCGCACTACTTCCGGCTGCTGGTTTTCCCGGACTGAGGGAGTTGTCTTATGCGACCAAATCCACCTGCATCACAATTTTGTTTTGCCTCAGCGCTGGCGCTCCTGTTGGCTGCGCTTGGCCAAGCGCGGGTGAACGGCGGGATCGTCATCGAGGGAATCTCAGACAAGCAGGTCGCCAATGGCTCCGTCCGCATCCGCGTCAACAAAACCGGAAGCACCCCGGCGAAATATTGGCTCGACGGCCAACGCATCCCTGCGAGAACTTGGTTTGACGTGTCCCGCCCCGGCTTTCACGAGTTGAACTCGGTCGAGCAACGGACCGGGCCGGAAGGGGAGCAATTCCAATTGGTTCGTTTCGTGATCCAGTCTGCTCGTGGCCAAGCAGAGTGGGCACTACCGCCGTGGACACCGCTACCCCCAGTCGCCTCCGGCCAAGCGCTGAACTCGAACACTGCAGGCACCGTCCGGCTGGAACTGTTCATGCCCTCGAGCTTTCCCGCCGGACTGCCGGTGCCCATGGTTGCCATGATGATGGATTTGCAAAACCGGCGCGTGAACTTCAACGGCCAAATCAAAGGTGAGCACAGCATCGCAATGAAACGGGGGGTCGGCTCAGGATTGCTGGATCAAGTTGAATCGAAAAAAATTGTCTTAAAGGCTGGGTCTTTGTCCGCAGACAAAACAATCACCATCGGCAATGCCAAGTGGCAGGCAGTGCAAGGCCCCGTCACAAAATCAACGACGTGGAATGAGGGATCCAGAATCCATGTGACCTCCAATTTGACCGTCGCAAAGAGTGCCACACTCATTATAAAGCAGGGTTGTGTCATCAAGCTCGCGCCGAAGACCGAGGTGACCGTGCTGGGCAAGCTCATAGTGGAAGGGACGAAGGAAACGCCGGTCGTTTTTTGCCCGGAAACGCCGGACGCGCCGTGGGGAGGGATCACGCTGAAGGGCAGCGCGGCGTCAGCCGAAGCGAGTTGGGCTTTTGTCACCGGCAGCGGCGGCAACTCGTGGTGGTTTGTGGCCAACAATGTTCCCGGCACGCACCGAAACGAGCAGGCCGCATTTTTTCTCGGTGAAGGGGCCAAGGGAGCTTTCGCGGACTGCTTTTTTATCGACAACGCCGGGCAGGCATTCCACGGCGAATCCGCCCAACTCACGCTGGACCGTTGTGTGGTGCAGCGGTGCCAAACCGTTGGACAGTTTAACGGCGGCTCCGTGAAGATCCGTGACAGCGCGCTGCTCGATTTCCCAAGCGACAGCGACACCTACGAGGACGGCGACAATGACGCGCTGTATTTCACACTCGGCGAACACGAGATCTCCGGGACCCTCATCGGCTGGTGCAAGGACGACGGTATCGATGCCGGCGGGAATTCGCCGGGCACGGTGACCGTTTCCGATTGTTGGATTGAGAGCTGCTTTCATGAGGGATTGGCGCTGTCTGGCGCTGACAAAATCGTGCGCGTACTCGACTCGGTCATAATCAACTGCGGGCAGGCTGTCGAGGTGGGCTACCTCTCGCCGAATGTCACCCTGGAGCGTTGCCTCCTCACCGGCAACGGGGTTGGCGCGCGCTTTGGCGATAATTACGGCGGCGGCCACCTCGGTTTTCTTTCCATGACTGGCACCCTTTCCATATTCAATCAAAGGGATGTCTGGGGCATGAGCCGGGATTTGTGGGAGGAAAAAATCTCCCGAATGAAAATCGAGCGCAATTATCTTTCCACACCGCATGTATCTTTTCCTGACAACTGGATCTGGGAGCCCACCGCACACTCCGGGTTGCTTTCGCCCTTTTTATCTGAATCCCCGTTTGTGCCCGGCATTGGGTTCAGGGGCTGGGATCGGCTCGTCGCTCCAAGCCGGATTTCCGTCGGCCTGAGCCGGCCCTCGAACCAACCGGTACATGCTCGTTTCAAGGTTCGGATTATGAATAAAAACGGGGAGGACGGCAAAGTAGTTGCAGATGGTAAACTTGTTTTCCAAGCGGGAGAAACGGCGAAGAGTGTATCACTGAAAATACCCGACCTAGCAAGGGAGGATGCCTTTAAGGTTGAATTGGTGGAGGCGGTAAACGGTGAATTGTCCGGCCCAAAGTCCGTGCTTTTCCAAGCACAGAAAACAGGGACATCCAAAACTTGGATTGCGGCAAAATCAGGCCAATGGAAGTGGCTCAAGGGCATAAAGGAGGCCTCGGAGCCAAGGAATGAATGGCAAAAACAGGACTTCAGCGACGCCCCATGGACAACCGGCACCGCCCCCTTCGGCTACGGCCGGGAGGGTGTCCAAACCGCGCTGAACGACATGCGTAGCAATTACACCACCGTCTATTTACGACATGAGATTGAACTGGACTCGCCGGACTCCATGGGTTCGTTGCAGTTTCACACAACGTACGATGACGGCTTTGCCATTTGGATCAACGAATTCGAACTGGCCCGCATCGGGCTACCGGCCGGTGAACTGCCGTTCAACGGCAGGGCTATCGAATCGGATTTCGCACCGAGGGAGTGGAGTGCTGTCATCCCTGCAGCGAAAATCCCGTCGCTTACGACCGGGAAAAACATTGTGGCAGTTCACCTGTTCAACACGCGCCCGGACAGCACCGACCTGTTTTTCGACCTGTCGCTCACCTCAAGCCAATCTACAGATGCCGACTCGGACAAGCTCCCCGACGAATGGGAGCAGCGCGTGGTCCGTGCCAAGCCCGAGGATGCCGTGTCGAATATCGCTGATGTCCTGCCAAGCGATGATTTTGACGGAGACGGCTTGGCCAACCGCTGGGAATTAGCAGCGGGAACGGATCCGGTGAACCCGTTCAGCGCGATCCGGCTCAAGGCGGAGCGCGGCCTCGATGCCCCCCCCCAACTCCAGTGGCAAGCCAAGCCCCATCGGGTGTACCAACTTCAGGGCAAAAGCCGCTTGGCCGCCGACACGCCTTGGGAAACGTTGCAGCAGTTCCAGCCGATTTTCGCCCCGACCGGGGAAAACAGGGTGACCCCCTTGGATCAATTTCAATCGCGGTCAGGTTTTTTCAGGTTGCGTCTCGTGGGAGATCAGTAGCGGCACGGCATGGAAATATTTTATCAAAAAAAACCAGGAACCGGTCTGCGCACCGTGTCGTTGAACACTCGCTTGGCCAAGCGGGCCGTGCTGGCTACCGCTGGCTGGATTGCCGCTTGGCCGTTGTTCGGTGGTGTGGTGATCAATGAAATCCATTATCACCCCGCGTCCGAGGATGTCCGCGAGGAGTTTGTGGAACTCCACAACACCGGCGATCAAGCGGTCAACCTAGAGAGCTGGTCGCTGCGCCGCGGAGTGCGGTTTGACTTCCCAAAAGCAACCGTGCCGCCGCATGGCTATCTCGTCGTTGCGGCAGACGCGGCCGTCTTCGCGGCCAAGCACCCCGGCGTACAACCGATCGTTGGCGGCTGGGATGGCGTGCTGAGCAACCGGGGGGAGACGCTCCGGCTGGAGAATGCCAACGGCAAAACGGTCGACTCCGTTTCGTACGCCGATGAGGGAGAGTGGGCCGTCCGGCAGCGAGGGCTGCCCCACTACAAACACCGAGGCTGGGATTGGCTGGCGGAACATGACGGCGGAGGCAAATCCCTCGAGCTTGTGAACCCGGGCCTCTCCAACAAGCACGGGCAAAACTGGGCTGCCAGCACCGTGGAAGAGGGCACGCCGGGGGCGGCCAATTCCGTGTTCAACGCGGATGCAGCGCCGATGATTCTCGAGGTCCACCACTCCCCCGCCGTGCCGCAATCCTCGAACCGGGTGCGCATCACCGCGAGACTGGTTGACGAACAGAAAACCGGACTGGCCGCCGATCTGTTTTACCGGCCGGACTCGGCGGAGGATTACCAAGTGGCGTCCCTGCTCGATGACGGGGCGCACGGGGATGGGCTGGCCGGTGACGGTTTGTTTGGCCAATCCATCCCGGCGTTTCCGGATGGCACGGTCGTTGAGTTTTATGTCCGTGCAAGGGATGCGCAGAACCACTCCAGGACTTACCCGGCGGTTTCCGTCCCGGAGGACACTCCCCGGGCGAACCTGCTTTACCAGGTGGACGACTCGACTGCAGACGACTCCCTCCCCTTTTACCGGATCATCATGACGCAAACGGAAAGGGACTACTTCCTCAAGATGGTGAACAACTCAACCGGCCGCTTCAGCGACGCGCGAATGAATGCCACCTTCGTCTCCCGGATGAGCGGCAAACAGGAAATCCGCTATCTTGCCGACATCCGAAACCGCGGCAACGGGAGCCGCTGGAAAACACCAAACAACTTCAGGGTGGATTTCCCCAGTGACGCCCCCTGGCACGACGTTGAAAAAATCAACCTCAACGCGCAGCATCCGCACATCCAGCTTCTCGGCAGCGCGCTGTGCCAGCAGGCGGGTGTGATGATGGCTCGCTCGCGTCTGGTTCGCGTCCGCCTGAACGGCGCCGACTCCGCCGTGGCCGGATACCCCATGTACGGAATGTACGCGCACAACGACGTGGTGGACGGCGACTTTTCGGATTTCCACAACCTGGGCCCTGTGAACATTTACCGCACGGTGCGAACCGGAACCATGGAGGCCGACTTCGCCTACTTGGGCGAAAACCCCGATCTTTACCGGCAGGTTTATTTCAAGGAAACCAACGCCGCCGAAGACGACTGGCGGGACTTGATCCAGCTTTGCCAACTCCTGACGGAAACCCCGGACGACGAGTTCGCCGCCTCCGCTGAGGAGTCGCTCGACGTGGACAACTGGCTGCGCTTTTTTGCCATCAACACGTTTTTCGACAACCGCGAAACCGGGCTAGGCAACGGGATCGGGGACGACTTCATCCATTTCAGGGACTTGTCCAGCGACCGGCATGTCCTTGCCCCGTACGACCTTGACACCATCCTGGGCCGGGGTGACACAGCCGGAGACCCCAAGGCCGGGCTTTTCCGGGCCGCCGAGCCGGCAAACGCCAGCGGGCACTTGACGCAGCCGGCCCAGGTGGCCCGTTTCCTGAAACACCCGGCGTTCGTGCCGCGTTACTTCGCCGAGTTGCAGAAGCAGGCAGACACCGTTTTTTCGGAGGATCAATTTCCCGCGTTCGTCGAGCATGTGCTGGGAGGCTTGGCGGATGAATCGGAAATCCAGCGGTTGAACAGTTTTGCTGCGGCCCGGCGCGAGTTCATCCTGTCGGAAATCCCAGAGGCGCTGACTCTCTCGACCGCCCTCCCGGTCAAGCTGGGGCTTCGCGTCTCGGAGACCCCTTGGGTCGCCCTAGAGGGCCGCGCAAACGCCCTGGCCACCCGCTCGGTCACGGTGAATGGCATCCCGGCAGCCTGGTCGGCTTGGAAGGCCACGTGGCAAGCCGATGCCGTCGCGTTGCAGCCGGGGCTGAATCACCTCTCCGTGAGAGCCTTCGATGCGAGCCACGCCGAATTGGATCACCTCGAGTTCACGGTCTGGCACGAGACCGGAGCACACCAGTCGGTCAACGCGAACATCACGACAGACACGGTGCTGTCCGCCGCCGGTGGGCCGTGGTTTTTCCCCGGCAAAACGATTGTTCAAAAACAGGCGGCGCTCTCGATCGAGGCCGGGACCATGGTGTATTTCGGGGCGGACGCCCAACTCGAGGTTCGGGGCCGGTTGACGATCAGCGGAGACCCCGACCGGCCGGCCACCCTGACCACTCCCCCCGGCACGAGTCATCGATGGCGCGGTATTCGGTGGATCGATTCCACCCAGCCAAACAGGCTGGCTCACGTGAACATTTCCTCCGTCGCTGCCGACACCGCAGCGATGCGCGTCGAGAACTCCCGGCTCGAGTTGTCCGGTGTTGCCTTCCGGGATCTGCTTGGCTCCGCGCTCGGGTTTTCAAACTCCGCGCTGGTTGCTAACGACTGTTCGTTCGAAGTGTCCGCGACAAGTGCCGGGGCAGCGATGCCCATCGTGACCGGGAGCGGCTTCGCCGGTGACAATCCTGTCGTCTTTCGCGGCAACCGGTTTTCCGCAATTGACCGGGCGGCCCCGGTGTTTGTGTTCGATGGCCAAGGCCAACTCGGCGCTTGGTTTGAGCTGCGCGGCAACCGGTTTTCCGGGGGTGCCCGGGAGGCGCTCGAGTTGTCCGGCTGCAACAGCTTCCTGTGGGAAAACAGGTTCCAGAATTTCCGCCACCCGGAATCACCAGCCAAGCGGACGGCGACAGTTTCAATCAGCGGCACCTCGGCTGGCGCTTGGACAAGCGCAGTTCTGGCGCGCAACCAGCTTGGCCAGGCGGACGTCGCTGTGCGCCTCGTGGGCCGCGTGTCACTGGAGGCTCACAATAACCGATTCTCGGAATGCGCCATCAGCGTTGCCGAGTTCATCGAGTTTCCCGATGACGGCAGAAATGGCTGGGTGAACAATCTCTTCGACCGTTGCACGGCCCTGTTTCTGCCCGATACGACTGGCGACGTCACGCACGGCTTGTTCGCGCAGACGCCTTTCCAGCCGGGCGAGGGAAATATCGAGTCCATTCCCGCTGCAGCCGCCGGGATGGGGTTGTTGGGTGGCGACATTGGCCCTGTGGGCGAGCGGCTTCTTCTGGCCGGTGCGCCGGTCTCCCCCACACCCAACCGGGATAAGGCGATCACCGTCTGGGGGCCGGGCCTGTCCCATTACCGCCACCGGGTGGACGGCAGGGAATTTGGCGCGCCGAAACCAATCGCCGAGCCGCTCCTTCTCTCCATCGCGGCGGAGGGGCAGCACACGCTTGAGATCATTGGGCGAGACGCCGCCGGTGAGTGGATGTCCTTGCCGCATGTAATGACGTGGGAGGTCTCCGGAGAAGCGTCGCCGCTGCTGATCAGCGAGGTCATGGCGGTGGGCGGCGACTGGGTCGAGATCCGCAACCGCAGCCACTTCAGCGTGAATCTTTCCGGCATGAGCCTCACGGACGACCCTGACTCGCCGGCAAAGTTTGTATTCCCCGAGGGTGCAGAACTTGATGCCGGCGAGTTGCTGGTCGTTGCCGCGGAGAACCGGGAGGCACCCGGCTGGAACCTTGGTTTTTCACTGGGCGACAGCGGCGAATCGGTCGTGCTGTTTGACCTGCCTGCCCGGGGAGGCCGGTTGCTGGATGCTGTAGTGTTCGGACCACAAATTCCCAGCCACTCCATCGCCCGCCTTCCGGGTGGCTGGGCGCTGGCATCCCCCACTCCCGGCAAACCCAACCGGCCTACACCGATCGGAACCAGCTCGGCCATCAGGATCAACGAGTGGCTGGCTAAGGGCCCCGGCCCCGGCAACGACGATTTCGTAGAGCTGTTCAACAACTCACCCCTGCCCGTGGCGTTGGGGGATTTGTCCCTCACCGACCGACCCCTGTGGCAGACGAGCCACCGGTTGTTTCCCCCCCTCTCCTTCATCTCCGCCGGGAAGGCCTTGGCCTTCCGGGCCAGCGTTGGGGTGCAGCGGCTCGGGTTTCAACTATCCTCCGATCAGGGGCTGATCGCGTTGTTTGACGCCAATGGAGAGCTAATCGATCAGGTCTGGTACGCCCCGCAAATGCCGGGCTCGTCCATGGGCCGCATGCCCGACGGGGCCGACGCAATCGATGCGTTGCTGCTCCCCAGCCCCGGCTCGCTCAACCCAAAAAAGTCGGTCATCAACCCGGTGCCAACCGAGTTAACCCTCATCGAGATGGCCAGCCAATGGAGCTACCATCAGGCCGCCGACGCGCCGACGGCGGCCTGGCTTGAGCCCGGCTTTGACGATGCCGCTTGGCCAAGCGGCAAGGCGCTCCTGGCCAAAGAGTCCAGCCCGATGCCGGTTCCGTTGAACACTCCGCTCGCGCTTGGCCCGAGGACGTTTTATTTCCGCACCCGATTTGAGTGGAATGGGGAAGCTCCGCCGACCCGCCTGCAGCTTTGGGCGGTGGTCGATGACGGCGCGATTCTCTATCTCAACGGCAAAGAGGCGCTACGGCTTGGCATGCCCCCGGACATCGCGCCGCACCACGAAATGTTGGCCAGCAGGAACATCATCAATGCCACGCTAGAGGGGCCGTTCACAATTGACACCGCACTGCTCAAGCCGGGCGAAAATCTGCTCGCCGCTGAGGTGCACCAAGTCAGCGGAAACAGCAGCGACATCGTGTTTGGCCTTCGGCTCGAGGCAAAAACTGCGTCGGCCGGCGGGGCTCCGGGACTCGTCATCAGCGAACTGCTGGCCGACAACCGCTCCTTCATGAGCGCGCGCGGCGGCTATCACGATTGGGTGGAACTTTACAACCCGCACCCCGTCCCCATCAACCTGTCCGGCATGGGACTGAGCGACTCCCCTGATTCCCCCCACCGCTTCGTTTTTCCTGAGGGTAGCGTCATTGCTTCCGGCGGCTACGCCGTAGTAGAGTGCAATTCCGACGCACCGGCTTCCGCCGCCAACACCGGCTTTGGCCTCAAGGCATCCGGCGACGCGATTTACCTGCACGATGCACAGGCGCGCGGTGGGGTGCTGCTCGACGGCATCGTATTCGGTTTCCAATCCCCAGACTTGGCGCTCGGTCGCAACCTCCTGGCCGCCGGCGTGTGGTCGCCCAGTGAACCGACCCCGGGAGCCGCCAACAAACCGCTCTCCACCGGCGACCCCGCACATCTCCGCATCAACGAATGGATGGCCAATCCACAAAAGGGAGATGACTGGTTTGAGCTCCACAACCCAACCGGCCAACCGATCGCTCTTGGCGGATTCTTCCTCTCCGATGACTCCGCCAAACCAACAATTCATCGCCTGCCCGCCCACTGCTTCATCGGCGGCGGCTATTTTGCATTCCAAAAAATCATTGCTGATGCCCGTGCCAGGCGCGGTGCCGACCACACCTCATTCAAGCTTCGCGCCAGCGGAGAAAACATCGCCCTCAGCGATCCCGACGGCCGCCTGATTGACGAAGTGGCGTTCAGCCGCCAATCCAAGGCTGTCTCCGAGGGACGCTTCCCCGACGGGGCCGACACCCTTGCCCGCTTCCCGACCCTCGATACCCCCGGCGCTCCCAACCGCCTCGACTTAAATCTCAATGGCCTGCCGGACGACTGGGAGAGCACACACGGACTGGCCCCCGACGACGCCCTGCTCGATCCCGATGGCGATGGCCTGAGCAATCTTGCGGAATATTTTGCGGGCACCGACCCCGCGAACGCCGCGAGCCACCTCGCCTTGGAATCGATCACCGTCAACGGCGTCACCGCCCTCGTCGAGTTCATGGCACACGCCGGGATCGCCTACCGACTGCAGGCCCGAGACGACTTGGCCAAGGGCAAGTGGAGCACCATCGGCCAGCTAGAACCGAGACCGACCTCCGGCCTCGTCAGACTCCCCGAGTTCCTGCCCGGTTCGCAGCAAACCCGCTACTATCGCATTCAGGTTCGCGAGCCATGATCAACGGTCGCGCAGCAGCCACATCTTCAGTGTACGGCTGACAAACGCCGGCTTGTCGTGATGCACAAAATGGCCCGCGCCCGGGATCGTCACCAGCGTCAGGTCGCCGTCGAGCCATTCCCACTACCGTTGAGCGCGCCGTGCAACAGCGCCTTGTCGTCTAAACCGTGGATGAGCAGGACGGGCACTTTCAGTCGCACCGGATCCGACATATCCTCCTCGTACGGCGGTCGAGGGTAGTTTCGCTTGTAATAATTCAACATCGCCTCGAAGTCGGAACGCTTCATCGCTTCGATGTATTTTGCGCGCTTGGCCTCGCCCTGCACCCAGCCGGCCAAGCGCTCTGCAGTCAGCAGATTGTGCGCACCCGGCAGTTGAAAAGCCCTCGCGTACTGGCTGTTGCGCTGCTGGTCAGGGTTATTGGCCAGTTCGCGATTCAGCCCTTTAGGGTGCGGCAAGTTGAGCACAGCCAGGCGCTCGGTCATCTCCGGTTTGCTCATGGCAAAGCTCCACGCCACCATGCCACCCCAGTCGTGCACGATTACCGCCTTCTTTTCGCCAATGTCACAACCAAGTGCGGCATCCGCAAAGAGGGCGATCCCGACAAGGACTCACCGCACCGCTACGACCTCTCGCGGGACCACATCGTCCACTCGTGCGAAGCGTCGCTAAAGCGCATGGACATCGACTGCATCGACCTGTACCTGCTGCACCGGCCGGACTACCTTATGGAGCAGGAAGAAATCGCCAAAGCGTTCGATGAGTTGAAACAAGCCGGC
>JABGZB010000434.1 GCA_018674955.1 Verrucomicrobiota bacterium
AGCAGCCAGACCAAGATAGATGCTTACCAAAGTTTTCTGGACTCCACGCACAAGCTCGACCAAACGATGCTCTATGTAAAAGAGGCAACCGTGGGAGATGCGCCGACAATGAAACGCTGGCGCCCGAGGGCTCGTGGCTCAGCCAGCCCGATCCATAAGCGGAGTTGCCACATTCGGATCGTGCTCACGGATCAAATTTAACGAACCTGTATGGGACAAAAAACCAACCCAATTGGATTTCGCCTGATCGTCAACAAGGATTGGCGCTCCAAGTGGTATGCCAACAAGAAGGACTTCGGCGCGCTATTGGTCGAGGACTACAAGATTCGCCAGTTGCTGAAGAGCAAACTGCAGGCCGCCGCCGTGCCGCGCATTCAGATTGAGCGCGCCACCAGTCGCTGCCGAATCACCATTCACTCCGCTAGGCCGGGTGTAGTCATCGGACGCAAGGGTGCTGAGATCGACGGCATCAAGGAGGAACTCAGCAAGATGACCGGCAAGGAGGTCTACGTTGAGATTGCCGAGGTCAAGAACCCGGAACTGGACGCCCAACTCGTCGCCGAGAATATCTGTATGCAGCTTGAGCGCCGCGTGGCATTTCGGCGTGCGATGAAGCGGACTGTGCAAGTGACGATGGACATGGGTGCGCTTGGCATCCGATTGCGCGTTGCCGGCCGTCTGAACGGAGCCGACATTGCCCGTGTTGAAAACACACGGGAAGGGGCGGTACCGCTGCACACATTGCGGGCAAACATCGATTACGGATTTGCCGAGGCCTCAACCCAGTACGGGGTCATCGGTGTGAAATGCTGGATTTGCCGCAAGGATCCCGCCGAGGAAGAGGCCGATCGCGTCAAGCGGGGGCCAAGGCGTGACACCCGGCCAAGGCGGCCGATGGGTCCGCGCGGAAACGGCTAACATTTACCGGAATGCCTTTACTACCTAACAAAGTTAAATATCGCAAAATGCACCGCGGCAGCCGAAAGGGCGTCGCGCAGCGGGGGAACAAGGTGTCGTTCGGCTCCTATGGCCTTCAATCGCTTGAGCGTGCTTGGATCACCGGCACCCAGATTGAGGCTGCCCGTGTGGCGATCTCTCGGGGCATGAAGCGCAAAGGGAGCATGTGGATTCGGATATTCCCGCAGAAATCCGTGACCAAAAAACCATTGGAAGTGCGGATGGGCAAGGGCAAGGCCAACGTGGATCACTGGGTGGCCGTGGTCAGGCCGGCCACAATGTTATTTGAGGTAGAGGGCGTGCCAGAAAGCGTGGCACGCGAGGCGTTGAGTTCAGCGGCGGCCAAGATGCCGGTTCGCTGCCGGTTTGCCGAGCGCGATTAATTAGAAAGTAGCAGGATGAATATTTCGGAGATCAGGGAAAAGACAAGAGTTGAGTTGACGGCCCAAGGCCGTGACCTCCGGAGGGAATTGTTCGACCTCAAGCTTCGCAAGGCCACCAGCCAGTTGGAGAGACCGATCCGATTGCGTGAATTACGCCATGACATTGCCCGCGTGGAAACGCGAGTCACGCAGCTTGGCAGGAAGGACGCGCTGGAGAACTTGGCCAAGGCGCTGAACGGGGTGAAGGAATTTACAGTGGACGGCGTGGCCTCGGCACTGCTCGGCTTGGTTAAGCGTGGCTTGAGCCGCAAGGGGGTACTGAAGGTTGGAGGAGCCGTGTTCAACAAGAATAAAGACCGCTTGACCAACAGGGAAATGGCGGTATTGATCCAAGCCAAAGGCAGGGAAAAGGCCGTGAAACTGGTCAAGAAAGAAGCGGCAGCAAATTAAGAAGGCAATGACCGAGACAGAAACAACAAGCTCAGCACGCAACAGCAACCGAAAAGTTAGGGAAGGTATAGTCGTCTCCTCCAATATGGACAAGACGGTCGTGGTAAAAATTTCCCGGCGGATCGCGCATCCGCTCTACAAAAAGATCATCACCAAGTTCAGCAAATTCCATACTCACGATGAGAAGAACGAGGCTCAAGTGGGCGATCTTGTTGAGATTATGGAAACCCGGCCGGTCTCCAAAACCAAGCGTTGGAGGCTCGTCAGAATCGTGAAGAGTGGGGAGTTGGCTATGGCAGCCAAGGAAGCGGAAGCAGCCGCATAGGGCAACAGTAAAGATAAGGCGGAAATGTTACAGTTAAGATCCAGATTAAATGTTGCCGACAACTCCGGAGCCAAAAAGGCTTGGGCAATCGGGGTGCTGGGCATTCGCAAGGACACCGCCTCTGTGGGCGACGTGATCAAGGCTCACGTCCGTGAGGCTGCGCCGGATGGCAACGTGAAAAAGGGCGAAGTGGTCAACGCCGTCGTGGTTCGCACCAAGTCGCCAATTCGCCGTCCCGATGGCTCCGTGCTGAGATTTGATTCCAACGCCATTGTGATCATTGACGAAGATGGTAACCCACGCGGCACACGTATATTCGGGCCAGTAGCCCGTGAGTTGAGGGTGAAGAAATTTATGAAAATCGTCTCGTTGGCCCCGGAGGTAATTTAATGGGTAATAAGCGTCACTTTAAAAAGGGAGACACAGTTTACATTCTGTCCGGAGAGGACAGGGGAGCGAGTGGCAAGGTGATTGATGTCCTGACTTCGAGCGAGCGTGTGATCGTCGAGGGACTGAACATGGTAAAGAAGCACATTCGCAAAAACCAGGACCAACCGCAGGGTGAAATCGCCGAGCGCGAGGGAACCATCCACTGGTCCAACGTGATGCACGAGGATCGCTGGAAACGAAATCATCTAACGGCCAAGGAGGCCGTGACAACCCAAGAGGCCGGCGATAAGGCTGAAGCTGAAGAATGATTCCCAGATTACAGAAAAAATATCAGGAAGAGATACGCACCAAGCTCCGAGGCTTGGACAAGTACGGGAACATCCACCAAGTGCCCAAGATCGATAAGATTGTGGTGCACATGGGAGTCAGCCCTGATCTTGGCAAAGAGGTTCTCGGCGACGCGCTGAAGGACATGACCACTATCACCGGCCGAAAGCCCACGCTAAACAAAGCCAAGGTCAGCGTCGCCAATTTCAAGCTACGACAAGGCATGACCACCGGATGTCGCGTGACGCTTCGCCGGCAGACTATGTATGAGTTTTTGGATCGCCTGATTGCCACCGCGCTGCCCCGGATTAGGGATTTTCGCGGGATCAGTTCGAAGGGGTTTGACGGGTTTGGCAATTTCTCCGTCGGCATCGATGACCAGTCCATCTTTCCCGAGATTGATGTAGACAAGGTCAAGCGTACGCAGGGAATGGACGTCACCATCGTCACGACCGCCAAGAACGATGACGACGCCTACGAATTGTTGAAAGAATTTGGTATGCCGTTTGACGGCAACCGTAAATAGGGAAGTTATGGCAAAAAAAGCCTGGATGGAGCGAAATAAGCGTAAGGCCAAGACAGTGGCCAAGTATGCGGCCAAGCGGGCCGAGTTAAAGGCCAACGGCGACTACGAGGGCTTGTCCAAGCTGCCGCGCGACGCCAGCCCGGTGCGGTTGGTCAACCGTTGCGAGGTCACCGGCAGACGGCACGGGTTCCTCCGTAAGTTCCGTATGTCTCGCCTGACGTTTCGTGAATTGGCCCGGACTGGGATGATCCCCGGCGTGACCAAGGGTAGCTGGTAAGAAAACAACATGGATCCAATCGCTGATTTATTAACCTGCATTCGCAATGCCAACTTGGCATTGAAGGCTGAGATTTCTGTGCCGCACTCCACCATCAAGGAGAACGCTGTGAGAATCCTCAAGGACGAGGGGTACTTGGAATCGTTCAACGTGGAGGGCGACGTGAAGAGGAACATCCGAATCCAGCTCAAGTTTCAGGGTCGCAAAGGTATCATCACCGGGTTGCAACGGGTCAGCAAACCCGGCTTGCGCCACTACACCTCGGCCAATGACATCCCGCTTGTGCTGGGGGGCATGGGCATCGCCGTGGTGAGCACACCGCAGGGCCTGATGAGCGGGCACGATGCACGCCGCAAAAACCTCGGTGGGGAACTGCTGTTCAAGGTCTGGTAACAGAACGGAAAAAGATGTCACGAATAGGGAGTAAATTGATAGAGGTGCCGGACAAGGTCAAAGTGGCCATCGCCGGCGGTCACGTCGCGGCCGAAGGGCCCAAGGGCAAGTTAGAGATGGACATGCCCGGTCGCACGAGCGTCTCGCAGGAGGGAAACATCCTGACGGTGGCTCGCGACGGGGATGACCGGGAGGCTAGGGCGATGCACGGCCTAGGCCGCTCGCTACTCAACAACATGGTGTTGGGCGTGTCCGAGGGATACGTCAAGAAACTCGAGATCAACGGGGTTGGCTTCAAGGCACTGGTCAACGGAAACACCGTCACCATGAACCTCGGTTACTCACATCCCATCAAGTACGATTTGCCCGATCAGGTGAAAGTGACCGTGGACAAGGACACCGACGTCACCATCGAGGGGCCCGACAAGCAGAAGGTTGGCTTGGTGGCTGCCGAGTTGCGCGGGTTTTACCCCGTGGAGCCGTACAAGGGCAAGGGCGTGAAATACGCCGACGAGCGCGTCCGCCGCAAGGAAGGCAAAACGGTACAATAATTTTTGAGACGCCGCGGTTCAGCCGGGGCAGGTGAAATGAGAGCTGATAAAAAACGTGATTTAATGAAACGCCGCCGGTGGCGCATCCGCAAAAAAATTGTGGGCACCGTCCAGCGTCCCCGCATGAGCGTGCGTTTCACCAACAAGAACATCTACGTCCAGTTCATCGACGATGACGCGGGCAACACGATCGCTTCTGTATCCACCAGGACCAAGTCGGCCGACGGCTTAGCCGCCAACGGGGCGGGCGCGGTCGAGATCGGCAAACTGGCGGGAGAAGCAGCCAAGTCAGCGGGCATTGAGACTGCCGTGTTTGACCGTAGCGGCGCCCGTTTTCACGGGAAAGTGAAAGCATTGGCCGAAGCGGCTCGTGAGGCAGGATTGAAACTATAAGGACAACCGTGGCAGAAGAATCCAACCAAAAAGAGACTCCCTCCGCCGAGGCACCGCAGGCCCCGGCCTCAGCGAAA
Source organism: Verrucomicrobiota bacterium (assembly GCA_018674955.1). Classification (GTDB taxonomy): domain Bacteria; phylum Verrucomicrobiota; class Verrucomicrobiia; order Limisphaerales; family UBA1096; genus UBA1096. Next base: position 5,050 of record JABGZB010000434.1, read on the forward strand.
ACAGCCACACAAGGCGCGAGCCAAGCGATTGGCCAAGCGGGCCAAAGGCAGGGTGGGGGCCCCGGTCATTTCGGAGGCCCCGGCCAGCGCCAGGGTGGCGGTGGTCGTTTCGGAGGCCCCGGCCAGCGCCAGGGTGGCGGTGGCGGTCGTTTCGGAGGCCCCGGGCAGCGCCAGGGCGGGGGTGGCCAGCGCGGCCGTTTCGGCGGGAACGACAAGCCGGATGACGGGTTCTCCGAGAAAGTGCTTTGTATCAACCGTTCGGCCAAGGTGGTCAAGGGCGGTCGCCGGTTTGGATTCAGCGCTGTGGTGATTGTGGGCGACAAAAAAGGCAAGGTTGGCATGGGGCAGGGAAAAGCCAACCAGGTCGCCGATTGCATTCGCAAGGCCAGCGAAAATGCCCGCACTCAACTTGTTAGCGTGGTGCTCCGTGACACGACTATCCCGCACGAGGTTCTAAGCCGGTACGACGGAGCTAAGGTGCTGCTCCGCCCGGCCTCCACTGGTACCGGCATCATCGCCGGCAAGACCGTTCGAGCCGTCTGCGAACTGGCTGGCGTGCGCAACATGTTGAGCAAGTCGCTTGGCTCGAATAACCCTGTGAACTTGGCCAAGGCCACGCTCGGCGGTCTGTTGGAGTTGCGCGACCGAAACGAAGTCATGAAAGCCCGGGGCAAAAGCGTACCGGAGCCTGAAGCGCCCGCCGCCGAGGAACCAGCTGCAGCCGCCGAGCCGGTCGCTGCAGAGGAACCGGCTGTTGCCGCAGAATAAAAAAAATTAACGAACATATGCGACTGCACGATTTAAAACCAGCCCCCGGCTCCAAGCACCGCCGCAAGCGGATTGGCCGCGGCCCGGGCAGCGGCCGTGGAGGCCACACCAGCACCCGAGGCCAGAAGGGGCAGGGCTCGCGTTCCGGCTCATCCACCCGTCCCGGTTTTGAGGGCGGCCAGTTGCCGCTTGCCCGTCGGTTGCCCAAGCGTGGGTTTAACAACAAGCGTTTTGCCACCATTTACATTCCGGTCAATCTCGACAGCCTCAACCAGTTTGATGAAGGCGCACGGGTAGATGAGGCGGCGCTTCGCAAGGTTGGCTTGGTCAACGGACGTGGCGATGGGGTGAAGATTCTCGCCCGAGGCAAATTGGAGAAAAAATTGACCGTCTGTGCGGCCGCCTTCAGCGCAAGTGCCAAGGCAGCCATCGAGGAAAATGGAGGCGCCTGCGAGCCGGCGGCCAAGAGCGGAGCAACGTCTTCCGACAAATAGTTTTTAAATTTGATCGCCCGATAAATACAATACATGGCAAGTGACAACCACATAACCCGCATGATTGCTGGCTTCCGGAATTGCTTCAAGATTCCGGAGCTGAAGGAGCGGATTATTTTCACGCTTCTCGTGCTGGGTGTCTGCCGGTTGATCGCTTGGGTGCCGATCCCGGGGCTCGACGGAGTAGCGTTGCAAGGCTACTTCGACGATTTGCGCATCAAGCAAAGCGAGGGCGGGATTGGTTTCATGGGCATGTACAGCATGTTCACGGGCGGTGCTTGGGAGCGTTGCTCCATTGGCGGTCTGGGCATCATGCCCTACATCAGCGCCACGATTATCTTGCAGTTGATGACCCCGATCATTGGTGGGCTCTCCCGTCTCTCGCGCGAAGAGGGTGGCCGGGTGAAGATCATGCAGATTGGCCGTGTGATGACCTTGTTTCTCTGCCTTGGCCAAGGCTATGTCATGTCGCTGGGCTGGCTGAATCCCGGGTCGGTATTTGGCGGAAGTTGGACCGGTGGTGACTTGGTGCTTAACCCCGGATTTTGGTACCATTTGCAAACCATGATGGCGCTCACATGCGGCACACTGCTGCTGATGTGGCTGGGCGAGCAGATCACAGAGCGGGGCATTGGCAATGGCGTGTCGCTCGTGATCATGATCGGTATCGTGGCGGATTTGCCGCGGGCGTTGCCAATGATTTGGGACATGTTTGGGGCGCAGATCGTCAATTACATCAACGTAGTCGCAGGGTGGTTTGGCCAAGGCGCGGACTATATTCCTTGGGAAGGCGCTGCTGAGGGTCGAAACATTTTTGAGGGAATCTTCCTCGTGATGCTGTTATTGGCGGTTGTCGCTGGCGTGGTCGCGGTGACTCAAGCCCAGCGCAAGGTGCCGGTTCAGCACGCACAACGTGCCGTGGGCCGCAAGGTGTACGCCGGCGGGAGTTCCTTCATGCCGCTGCGCGTCAACTACTCCGGCGTGATGCCGTTGATTTTTGCCCAGGCCATCCTGATGTTTCCCGGCATGGTGTTAAACTTCCTGAGCCCGTATGGTGATTTCTTCATCATGGCGGCGGTGTGGTTTCAACCCGGGCATCCGTTCTATTATTTCACCTACGCGATGATGATCATGTTCTTCGCCTATTTCTGGGTGGCGACCACCTTCAACGAGATTGAGATTGCCGACAACTTGAAGAAAAACGGCGGCTACATTCCCGGCATCAGGCCGGGCAAGGCAACTAGTGACTTTTTGCATAGGACGATGAGCCGCATCACTTTTGCCGGTGCCTCATTTCTGGTCATCATCGCCCTCATCCCGATGCTGTTGGGGCAAGCGATGGAAATCCCCTATCAGGTCTCCCAGTTCTTTGGCGGGACGAGTATTTTAATTGCCGTGGGTGTCACGATCGACACCATGCGGCAGATGGAGTCGTATCTTTTGATGCGGCATTACGACGGATTTTTACGGAAGGGCCGCGTACGTGGCCGCTTCTGACGCTGGTGGTGAAACAAGCCCCCAGCGGTTTGTTCCTTGAAAGAAACCGGCCAAGCCGCGGCTTGGCTCTGGATTGGGTGCGAAGGCGCCCGGAGACAACATGATCCACTTAAAGAAAGATCATGAGATAGCGGCCATGCGCTTGGCCGGCGGGGTTTCCTCGACCGTGCTGCGCGAGGTGGCCGGCTTTGTCCGGCCGGGCATCAGCACGCTGGAGATTGACCAGTTCGCCGGGAAGCGTATCAGCCATTACGGTGGCAAAAGCGCTTTCTTTGGCTACAGGAATTACCCCTGCCAGATTTGCATCTCTGTAAACGAGGAGGTTGTGCATGGCCTGGCTTCCGAGCGGCAGGTGCAGTCCGGCGACATTGTCAGTCTCGACGTCGGGGTGCGCTACGATGGCTACATTGGCGACAACGCCACAACGGTGGCCGTCGGCGGTTGCGCCCCCGAGGTGCAGCGACTGATGGAAGTGACTGAGAAATCCCTGTGCGAAGGGCTTGGCCAAGCGCTGCCTGGCAACAAGGTCGTGGATATTTCACGGGCGATCCAGAGTTGTGTCGAGGCCAACGGATACAGCATCGTTCGGGAATTTGTCGGGCACGGCGTGGGCAAAAAAGTCCACGAAGACCCACAAATAGCGAATTTTGATGATGGCAGCCGTCGCTCCCCGGTTTTGAAACCGGGGATGACACTTGCCATCGAGCCGATGGTCAACCTTGGCCAACGGCACGTAGAGGTGCTTGAGGATGACTGGACGGTGGTTACTTGTGACGGGTTGCCATCCGCTCATTTTGAGCACACTATCCTCGTGACCGACGGTGAGCCGGAGATTTTGACATGCCCGGAAAATATGCCATCCGAGCCGAGGGAATCGTGAGGGAATATCGCCCTCCGGCGACCTTCGTGGTCGAGTTGACCAATGGCCATTGTGTTTTTGCCCGGGTGTTGTCGGGGCAACGGGAACAAGTGCCAAGTGTAAAGCTTGGCGACAGGTTGAATTTGGAAATCTCGCCTGCTGATTTCAGCAATGGCGTGGTGGTTTTTTAGAAAAATAGAATTAAGATAAAATGAAAGTACGCGCATCAGTAAAGCGACTTTGCGAGCACTGCCGGATCATACGCCGGAAGGGCGTGGTTCGTGTTATTTGCACCTCCAACCCTCGGCACAAGCAGCGTCAGGGCTGATAGAAAAAAATTAGACCATGCCAAGAATCATAGGAGTTGATATCCCCCCCAACAAGCGCATCGACATTGCGTTACGATACGTCTACGGCATCGGGCCGAAAATCGCTACGGAGATTGTCGAGAAAACCGGCATCAAGCCGGACACCCGTGCCAAGGACCTCGACGAGAACGACCTGTCCAAAATTGTTCACATCATACAGGAGGGCGACTACCTCGTGGAGGGCGATCTGCGCCGTGAGCGCAGCCTGAACCTCAAGCGGTTGCAGAACATCAAGTCCTACCGCGGTCTGCGCCACGCTCGTGGTCTACCGGTTCGGGGCCAGCGCACGTCCACCAACGCCCGCACCCGCAAAGGCAAAAAGAAAACCGTGGGTGCGCAACGCAACCCCAATGCCAAGACCGGCATTCATTGATTTTATAGCTGACTATTATGGCTGACGAAGAAAACAAATCTCAACAACCCGAGGCCCAGCAGCCCGAAGCGGAAGCTAAGCAGGAAACCCCTGGCGCTGCCCCGTCAGAGGAAACCCCGACACCCAATGAAGAGGCCAAGCCCAAAGCTAAAGCAAAGGGCGAAGCCAAAGCTAAGGGCAAAAAGGATGATTCAGATTCTGAAAAGGAAGAGGATGCCGGTGTGGCAGCGCCTTCCGCTCAGGAACTGTTAACTAGTGATGACCCGTCTCCGCAGAAGGTTGTTAAGGCTAAAAAGTCAAAAAACGTTCACTCGGGCATCGCCACAATTTTGGCTACTTTCAACAACACTCACGTCTCTCTCTCCGACAAGCAGGGCAACCTGCTCGCCTGGTCCACGGCCGGCAAAAATGGTTTCCGAGGCTCTCGCAAGAGTACTTCCTACGCCGCGCAAAAAGTCGCACAAGACGCCGCACGCCGAGCTATGGCTCACGGGCTGAAAGAGATCGAAGTTCGAGTGAAGGGGCCCGGTTCGGGCCGTGAATCCGCCATCCGCGCCTTGCAGGCGGTAGGGCTGGAGATTACGTCCATAAGGGACGTCACCCCAATACCACACAACGGATGCCGCCCGAAGAAGCGGCGCAGAGTTTAACCAAGAATTTTAAGGCATGGCACGTTACACAGGTCCACGCGACAAGATCAGCAGGCGGTTCGGCGTTCCCATTTTTGGGCCGTCGAAGTACCTTGAGCGCAAGAATTATCCGCCGGGCACCCACGGGCCCCGTGCGCGACGCAAGTACACCGACTATGCGCTAGCATTGATGGAGAAGCAGAAGCTTCGCTTCTACTACGGGCTGATGGAAAAGCAGTTCCGCTCCATTTACGACAAGGCCCACCGGCATCGGGGTGTTACTGGTGAGATCATGCTTCAACTGCTTGAGTCCCGGTTGGACAACGTCATTTACCGCCTTGGCTTCGGGGCCACCCGTGCCCAGGCGCGGCAAATGGTTTGTCACGGTCACGTGTTGGTGAACGGCGGCAAGATGACCATTCCCTCCTACACCTCCAAGATCAACGATGTGGTCGAGGTGAGAGATACGAGTGGCTCGCGTCAGTTGGCCACGCGTAACATGGAGTACTCAACGAGCCGGTTGGTGCCTGAGTGGCTGCAACTGGATAAGGAATCATTCAAGGGAACCATGCTGCGGTTGCCCACTCGCGATGAGATACAACCCATCGCGGATGAACAAACCATTGTAGAATTTTATTCCCGCTAAACTTCCAGCCTCTTGGGAGGCTGGAAAAGCAATTATATGGGCTCCGCATAAGCGGGAATAATCGTGACGGGGCCAGGTTAAAATTGCTCTAAATAATAAAAAACATATGCCAATAAGACTGGGTCATTTCGAGAAACCAAACAAGCTGAAGAAGTCGGACGATTCGACCAACTTCTTCGCCAAGTACGAGGCGGAGCCGTTTGAAACCGGCTTCGGCCACACCATTGGAAACTGTCTTCGACGAGTGCTTTTGTCCTCGCTCGAAGGAGCGGCCATCACCTCTGTCAAGATAGAGGGGGCGGATCACGAGTTCACAACCGTGCCGGGGGTCGTCGAGGACGTCACCGACATCGTCCTGAACCTCAAGAAAGTCAAATTTCGCCACACCAGCCGTGAACCTCAGGAAGTTCGCCTGAGCGCCACTGTCGAGGGCAATGTCACCGCCGGCGATCTGGAACTGCCTCCGGGCCTGAAGGTGGTAAACAAGAAACAGATCATTTGCACCACCGACAAGAAAATGAAGGTCGACATGGTGATGGAGGTTATGGTGGGTCGCGGCTTTTATCCGGGCGACGCCAACAAAAAACCGGATCAGGCCATTGGTGTGATCCCGATCGATTCCATCTTTTCGCCGGTTACCCGTGTGCGCTACGCGATCGAGGCTGCGCGTGTCGGGCAGCGCACCGACTACGATAAATTGGTGCTTGAAGTCTTCACTGATGGCCGCTTGACCCCGGACGAAGCCCTAAAGCAGGCCTCCGAAATCTTGGCACACCATCTAAACGTCTTCACCGGGATCAACGATGAGACTTTCGAGTTTGAGCAGGACGCCAAAACCAAGGACGTGGATCGGGAAGCATCGCGCAAGCTGCTTAACACTAGCGTCAACGAGATCGAGTTGAGCGTTCGCGCGGCAAACTGCCTCAACAACGCCAACATCACCACCCTGGGCCACCTTGCGATGAAGTCCGAATCGGAGATGCTCAAGTACCGCAACTTTGGCAAAAAATCGCTCACCGAAATCAAGGAAAAGCTAAAGGAATACGAACTCGCCCTCGGCGAAAAGATAGACCCGTCCCTGCTCGACACACTGCCCATGGCAGCCCCGCCGGAAGCGTTCGAGGATCCTCCGCTCGGGGATGAGGAATAACCTACAACCCGCCACCCGTAAGCCATGCGACATAGAATAAGAACTGCCAAGCTGGGCCGCACCGGAGAGCACCGCAATGCGATGCTTGCCAACATGGTGTGCAGCCTCATCGAGAAAAAGAAAATCGTCACTACTTTGGCCAAGGCCAAAGCGGCGCGTGTTGTTGCCGAAAAAATGGTGACCCTTGGTAAGAAGGGCACGCTGCATCATCGCCGCTTGGCGGCAGCACGGTTGAGGGCACCTCAGCGCAAGTTTTTCCACGGGACCAACACGCCTAAAGGCAAAAGCTCCGGAGCCAACGCGGTTAAAGGCAAGGATCTCCGGGATAAATGGCGCAAGGAACACGACGTGGTACACATTTTGTTCGATGAGATTGCTCCGTTGTTTCAGGATCGCATGGGCGGCTACACCCGCATCATCAAGATCGCTGGCGCCCGCAAAGGGGATGCCGCACAGATGGCCATCCTGATGTGGGTCGACGAGTCGGTTGAGAAAAAGGTAAAGGCATCGCCCTCGACCGCCACTAAACCGGAACCAGCGCAGGACAAGGCCGAGGAACCGGCCGAAACACCTGAAACCGCCGAAGCTTCAGCAACCGTGGAAGAGTCTCCCGCCGAGGAACCGGCCGAGAACCCCGAAGCCGACGCCACCGCCGAGGATGCTGGCGAATCCAAAGACGAAAAGTAACTTCCTCTTTTCAACATTTTTGAAGGCCCGTCGGTTGACGGGCTTTTTTTGTCGCTTAGCCAAGCGCTGTTTTTCACTTGAGCCGCTTCGTGGCAAGGGAATACTCTCACGGCGTGGCAACGCTTCGCAACTATGCAGCCCGCATCGGGCTTGGCTTGTGCCTGATCGCGGCACCGGCCTTGGCCCAATCCGCCGACTCCAGCAGCGCGGAGACCTTGGCCGACCGCCTTGGTCAAGCGATCGACGCCGGGGATGCCAACGCCGCTTTTCGCCTCGCGGAAATGTATCGTTCCGGTGAAAAACAGGTGCCGCGCGACTTGGCCAAGGCCGTGTCCCTCTACAAGACAGCCGCCCGCCTCGGGAACCACCCGATGGCCATGAATGCGCTGGGCATTCATTACGAACAGGGATGGGGCGTGAAGACCAGCCAAGGGCTGGCTCTCCTTTGGTATAGAAAAGCGGCCCGCGCTGGGAGCGCCATGGCCATGGCCAACCTTGGGAAAATCCACGCCCGAGGCGACGGCGTGTTGCAGGACTACCGGACAGCCGTCGCGGAACTAAAAAAAGCCGCCGGCGACTGGGTGACCGTCCGCGTGCCGGCATCCCGGTTGGGCATCACACGGGACAGCCCTTTTCGTTTCAGCGCAGCGTCGATCGTCTCTGCAAAAAACGATCCGGAGATCGACTGGGGTTACTCCCGCCGGGCCGAGTGGGACGGCGTGACCCTCCGCAAGTTCGTGTTTGACACTCAGTTTGATTCGGTCAAGCCGGCGGACATCACCGTGGTCGACATCCGTAGCGACGGGGACGACCTCCTGCTGGATATCGCCGTTTTCGGCGGGGCCAAGAGGGAAGGCGTGATCCACTTCATCTGGTTTTTTGACACGGACGGCCGGGAGAGCGGCGTCGAGGAATTTCGCCTCAAGGACGCGCCGCCGCTCGAGCCGGTGCGCATGCCCCATGCCGATAGTGCGTTGCAGATCGTGTTGCGCCCCGGCCCTGCCGCTCCGCTGCCGGTGTTTCTGCTCTCCGAAGGCAAACCGAAACAGTTGGCCGATGGCCGGTTTTTCAAGGGCGACAACGTGGCGGCCCAGTATGATCTCGGCATCGTTTTTGCCCGCGGCAAAAGAAACCCGCGCGATGTCGGCGGCAGTATCAAGCAGAACCTTCGCCTCGCGACCGACTGGTTTTTTCGCGCCGCCGAAAAGCGCCCGAATAACCCTGATTACGCGAACGGCCATGCCGGGGCGCAGAACAACATCGGTGTTCTTTACTCCAAGGGGAACATGTACCGGCGGGAGGATCGCCGTTCCGACTCAAAACAATTCGAGCCCAAGCCGTACAGGCAGGCCGCGCTTTGGTTTCGCCGGGCGGCCGCGCAGGACTACTGGGAGGCTTACTCCAACTTGGGCTTCCTTTACGAGCAGGGAATGCTCTTGCTCGATGCCAACGGCCGCAAGGTGTCAAGCCTGTACAGCGAGGCACTGGGGCTTTACATGAGGGCCGCCGATCCCGGGGGGCTCGTCCGGCTCAAGGGCGAAAAAGGCGTGGCCAAGCTCGGGCAGAACGTGCCCGGCCTCACCGTGGCGCAGTATAACCTTGGTTCCCTTTTTGATCCGGACGAACGGATCGCCGAAGGACTTTCGGCGAGTGCGGAACGGGAATTACGGCAAAACAAAAACAGGACTCGTGCCGAGTTTTGGTACAGCCAAGCGGCGGCCAAAGGGCATGCCAAGGCACAGGTCGCCTTGGCCAAGCGCATGTTGGGCCGGGCCAAACTCGGCGCGGTGGATCGGGTGGCTGCGCTCAAGTGGCTCTTCCTCGCCTCCGACAAATCCGAGGGCGAGGCGTACAAACTGCTCGATGAGCAGGAAAGCCAGTCTGTCAAAATCACGAAAGCGGCACGGGTTGCGGCCGACCTGTTTTTGCCCAACCCCGAAGCCGGGGAGGAGGCCGTTGGGGCGCACCAAAAACTGGAGCGTCTCGCCGCCTTGGCCGCGCGTGGCGATATGGAGGCGGCTCACGAGTTGGCTCGGGTGTTTCATCTCGGCACCGCCCCGGCCATGCAGGACTACACGCGGGCATTCCGGCTGTATAATCTCGCCGCAGCGGAGGGCCACCCCGCCGCCCAGTTTCATCTGGGCATGCTGTACAGCACCGGCAACGGCATCCCGTACCGGGCCAAGCGCGGCATCGGCGGGTTTTCCAACTTGAAACGCGCCTACAATGTCGAGGCTGCGGGGTGGTACGAAAAAGCCGCCAACAACGGCTACGGCGAGGCGGCTTTTTACTTGGGGAACCTTTACGCCGCTGGTTCGAATGACTTGAGACAAGATTACAAACGGGCCCTGAATTGGTACCAAAAAGCCGATGCGCTCGGGAACATCGACGCGCTCAACAACCTTGGCTATCTCCACGACGAGGGGCTGGGCACCCGGCGGGACCGGGCCAAGGCCCGTGAGTTTTACACCCGCGCCGCCAAGGCCGGCCACGCCGGGGCGCAGATGAATCTCTCGGCCTACTACTTCGAGGGGCTGGGCGGGGTGCGAAAGGACTTGGCCATGGCGCTCGACTGGGCCAAGAAAGCCGACGATCAGGGCGAGCCGGGAGCCGCCGAGAAGGTCACAGCTATCACGAAAATAATGCAGCGAAAAAAATAGTTTTCACGAATGAAATTAACAAAAACATCAGCAATTCTTTTTGGCGCCGTGCTTTTGCAGGCGATCACCCTGCAGGCCGGGAACGTTCGCAAGGAGTTGGCTGTCAGCAAATTCAAGCTCGTCCATGAGGCTTACACGAACAACAACTGGGAGCTATTCGTCACCTCGGCTGACGGCAAGTCATCGGTCAATCTCACCAACACTCCCGGCGTCAACGAACTTTATCCGCAGGCCTCGCTGGACGGTGCCAAGATTTGTTTCCTCGTCGATTCCGGCACGGGCCGCGCCACGGTTCGTAGTCTTTGGGTGATGAACTCCGACGGCACCGGCCGCAAAAAAGTGGCCGACCGCGCACGCCAGCAATGCTGGGCGCCCGACAGCGAGACCATCGCCTTCCTGCCGCAGGAATATCCGAAGTTTAACGTGACAGATTATTACACCAAGGGCATTAGTTTTCATCATTTGCCGAGCGGCAACACACGCGAGCACGTCAACACCAAGCGGTTGCATCACCTTTACAACATCAGCTACGCGCCAAACGGCAAATGGATCGTCGCCACCGTTCACGCCGGCATGGGGCATCGCCACACCAACCTGTTGATCGAGGCTAACGGCAGCAAAGTCATCAACCTCGGGATCGACGGTTGCCGCCCGACCTTCAGCCCTGACGGCAAACACATCGCATGGGGCGCGGGCGATCACGAGTTGGCCGTCGTGCCGATCGACATTGAGTCCGACAACCCGAAGCTCGGCAAAAAGGTTTTTCAAGTCTTCGACAAGCAAAACAAGATTTACCACGTGGACTGGTCGCCCGACGGCCGGTTTCTCTCATTTAGTCGGGGCCCGAACGGCAAGGGTGACATCACCAAGCCCGGCACCTACGAGGCCGCCTGCGAGATCGTAGGCGTCCACGCCAAGAGTTGGGACATCTTCGCGGTGAAAGTGGCCAGGGGCGGCTCGGTCACCATCGGTCACAAGCCGGTTTACAACTGGCAGCCACTCACTCGCAACGGCAACAGCAACAAGGAGTCCGACTGGTTTCTGCCGCCGAGCAAATGAGCCAGTGGCGATTCTTCAGCGCGCTTGGCCTGCTCGCGCTTGGCTTGGCCAACGGTTGCGACCCGGTTCCCTCGTCACCACCAGCCAAGCCACAGTCGATCACCACCGCCAGCGGCGTGCTAATGATCGTCGTACCTGCCGGTTCATTTCAAATGGGCTCCAACGACCACGAGGCCGACGAGCGCCCGCGACACGAGGTACGATTAGGTTCATTCCTGATGGATCAATTCGAGGTCACTCACGACTTATTCGTCAAGGCGCAGTTGCCGAACCCCTCCCGCTGGCAGGACGACAGCCGCAAGCCTGTCGAGCGCGTGCGTTGGCGCGAGGCCAAGCTCTACTGCAACGAACGCTCGCTGATGGAGAACCTCACGCCGTGTTACGACGAAGCCAAGCCGGGCTGGCCCTGCGACTTCGCCGCCAACGGCTACCGACTACCGACCGAGGCTGAGTGGGAGTATGCCGCCCGCGCCGGGTCGAGCCGGTTGTACAGCTTCGGCGACGTGGCCAAGCTCAAGGCCAACAGCTGGTTCGCCGCCAACGCCGGCAAGCGCACGCACGTCGTCGGCACCCGCAAGCCCAACGCGTGGGGGTTGCACGACCTTTACGGGAACGTCTCCGAATGGTGCCAAGACATTTATGAGCCGGACTATTACAGAAGCAGTCCCATGCACGATCCGCTTGGCCCGGCGGAGGGTGTCGGCGATGCCAAGCGCGTGATGAAGGGCGGCTCGTGGAAGGCGTCCGCCTCGATGTGCCGCGCCTCGTTCCGGAAAGGTCAGCGCACCGGCGACACCGATGCTTGTTTTTACACCGACTTCTGCGGCTTCCGCTGTGTGCGCCGTGTGACGCCGGCCGAGGCGGCCCCGGAAAAGTAAGCCATGCTTTTCCACACTTGGACGTTTTTCATTTTTTTTGCCGTGACGATTGCCGGGTTTTGGGCGCTGCGCCCGACCCGGTTTTGGCTGTACTGGATTCTTCTCTCCTCGGCGGTCTTTTACGGTTGGTGGCATCCGTACTATCTGCTACTCGTTTTTTATTCCACCGCGCTCGACTACTTCATCGTCGGCTGGATGGAGCGCGGCCCGCGCTTGGCCAAGCCGGGATGGCGCTTGGCCGCAAGTGTCGTGGTTTTCGTCGGTTCGTTCGCCGTTGGGTTGACGGCACCGGAAGGGTGGGGCGGATTGGCAGCTGCGGTTGGTTTTTTCGCAGTGGTGCTGGCGGTGGGACATTGGCTGCGAAGCCGCCGTGCCTGGCTGTGGGCCAGCATCATCAACAATTTGTCGGTGCTGGTTTTTTTCAAGTACGCCGGGTTTGCAATTGAAAACCTGAACACCCTGCTGGCCCGTCTCGGCACGGGTCAACTGCCGGCCGCGGAGTCGCTGATGCCGCCCGGCTGGGAGTATGTGCTGCCAGTGGGTATTTCGTTTTACACGTTTCAGTCGATGAGTTACACGATCGATTTTTACCGGGGCATCATTGCGCGCGAAGCGAGCTTCGTACGCTTTGCGGCGTTCGTGACGTTTTTTCCCCAGTTGGTCGCTGGGCCCATTGAGCGCGCAAAAAACCTGCTCCCGCAGTTCGC
>JABGZB010000064.1 GCA_018674955.1 Verrucomicrobiota bacterium
TACGCCGCCGTGCGTTCCGCAAGCCGCTTCGGCATCGTGATTTACACAGCCACCGGCCGGGAACTGGCCTACATCCCGACCGAGACGCTGCCGACCAACTGCTGCTTCGGCACCGGCACGGAAGCCAACGTGCTGTACGTCTCAGCCGGCGGCGGCCTGTACCGCATCCCGATGAACGTCGCGGGATACCACCCAGCCACTGCCCCCCTGGCCAAAGGCGGTTGGATGCCATTGTTTGACGGCCAGTCGGCCAAGGGCTGGACGCCGCGCGGCCGGGCGGACCGACTCGAGGCGGTCAACGGCGAATTGCATCTCTTCTCCACGGCGAATGTCTGGGTGGTTTCGGATGTGCAGATGGCCGACTTCGAGGTTGAGGCGGAAGTGAAACTCCCCGAGCAAGCCGCCGCAAAAGACGACCATTTCAACTCCGGGCTGGGGTTTCGGCTGTTCGGTGAAACCGGAAAGCCCAAGGGCTACCAGTGCGAGGTCGAGCGCGAATCCGCCGGCAAAAACGGCGGCGTTTACGGCATCGGGCTGGGCGGTTGGCTGTTCCCGAAGGGCGCAAAGCAAACCGCTGCGATGAGGCAAAAAAACAAGGGACTGTTCCGCGACGACAAGTGGAACAAATTCCGCGTGCGTGCCGTCGGGCCGCGGATTCAAACATGGATCAATGGCCGGCTGATTTCCGACCTTGAGGATGGTCGCTCGTTGCGGGGCCGGTTCGGCATCCAGCATCACGGCTCCGGCGGGGTCGTGCGATTCCGCAACCTCCGCGCCCGGCCCCTAGGCAGCCGGAGGTGACGCAAAAGGACTTCCCTCCCCTTGGCCAAGCGGGTAGGTTGTCGGCATTCGTTTTCATGAAAGCTACAATCCTTCTTTTCTCGCTGGCCATTGGCTTGCTCTCCACGCAGGCCGCTAATGGGTTATGGACCAATCCTGCAGATTCTACCCTTCCAGCCGATTTTAAAATCCAGGGCGAATACGTCGGTAAAACTTCCGCCGGCAACAAGCTCGGCGCTCAGGTGATCGCGCTCGGGGGAGGTAAATTCCAGGCAATCCTCCTGCCAGGCGGACTGCCCGGCGCCGGGTGGGACGGCAAAAACAAGTCACTGCTCGAGGGCTGGGTCGATGAGGGGCGCGGCGAGTTCGAGGCTGCTAGCGGGAAACGCCGCTACCTTGCCAAGCCGGCCAATGAGTTTAGCGCCACAAGGAAGTTCCCGCCAACCGGCCACCGAGCCGCCGGGATGACCACCGACAGCGGCGTGGCCGAGGGGCATTACACCGACGGGAAAACATTCCGACTGAAGCACGTTGTCCGCAAAAGTGGCACTCTGGGCAAAAAGCCTCCCCAGGGAGCCATCGTGCTGTTTGACGGCAGTAACAAAAACGAATGGATCGGCGGCCGGGTCGATGCCAAAACCGGCCTGCTCAACACGGACGGAAAAGACATCCGTACCAGACGCAAATTCAACAACTACCACATGCACATCGAGTTCCTGCTCCCCTACAAACCTGCGGCCCGCGGCCAGGGCCGGGGCAACAGCGGCTTTTATCAAGTGGACGATTATGAGGTGCAGATACTGGACTCGTTTGGCCTCGAAGGGTTGAACAACGAGTGCGGTGGCATTTACACCAAGCGGGCCAGCGACGTGAATGCCTGTCTGCCGCCGTTGCAGTGGCAGACCTACGATGTCGATTTCACCAACGCCGTCGTGAAGGATGGCAGAAAGCTCAAAAACACACTCTTGACGATCCGCCTGAACGGAATCGTCATCCACAATAACATTGAGATCGACAGCAAATGCCCCGGAAGCCGAAGAGGTCCTGAGGGCAGATCTGGCCCAATCAGGCTTCAGGGCCACGACAACCCGCTGCAATTTCGAAATATCTGGTTCGTGGAGAAATAACCCGGCAAGAATGCCAAGCACTTTTTCCCGTTTTGCATCCCATCGCCAGAGCCCTTTGTTTTCCGTTTGCGGCTGGCCTGCTGACCGCGCCGGGAGCATGGGCGGCCGTGGAGGACGGGTTGGACTTTTTTGAGAAAAAAATCCGGCCAGTCCTGGTGGAAAACTGCTACAAATGCCACTCAGCTGAGGCCGAGAAAAAAGGAAAACTCGAGGGCAAACTGCGGCTCGATCTGCGCGAGGCCGTCCGCGGCAGGGGCGAGTCGGGGTTGGTGGCTGTCGTCCCCGGCAAGCCGGACAAAAGCAACCTTTACCGCGCCGTCACTTACCTCGACTCGGAGCTGGTCATGCCGCCCAAGAGCCGATTGGCCAAGTCGGTCGTCGCCGACTTCAAGCAGTGGATCGAGATGGGCGCACCCGATCCCCGCAGAGGCACATTGGCCAAAGTCGAGTCGAATGAGATCGACTTCGAGCAGGCGCGGAAGTTCTGGTCGTTCCGCAAACCAAGTGAACCTGCCTTGCCAAACGTCAACGAAAGCGCTTGGCCAAGGGAGGGCCTTGACCACTTCATCCTCTCTCAGCTTGAAGAAAACGGCCTCCGCCCGGCCACGTCGGCCGACAGGCGCACGCTCATTCGCCGGGCCACCTACGACCTGACCGGTCTTCCGCCGACAGTTGCTGAAATCGAAGCCTTCCTAGCCGACAAATCACCCAACGCATTCAGCAGAACCGTAGAACGCCTGCTCGCCTCTCCACACTACGGTGAGAAATGGGGACGGCATTGGCTGGACGTGGCACGTTACGCAGACAGCAATGGCCTCGATGAAAATTTAGCTTACGTCAACGCCTTTCGCTATAGGAATTATGTCATTAATTCGTTTAATGAAGACAAGCCCTACAATTGCTTTGTCCAAGAGCAAATTGCGGGAGACTTGCTTCCTTTGAGCAAGAACGAATCGGATGAGATGCGGCACTCCCGCCGGATTGCAACGGGGTTTCTGAGCGTAGGCGCGAAGATGCTAGCTGAAGATGATGGTCGAAAAATGGAAATGGACATCATCGACGAACAACTGGACACGCTTGGCCGAGCGTTCATGGGAATGACAATTGGCTGCGCCCGTTGCCATGACCACAAATTCGATCCGATCCCCACTCGGGATTACTACTCACTTGCCGGCATCTTCAAAAGCACCCACACGATGGATAACCACAAGGTTGTCGCCCAGTGGCACGAGGTGGAACTTGGCTCAGCAGATTTGCGCACCAAACGTGAACGAGTAGACAAGGAGGTAAAAAAACAAAAACAGACAATTGAGAGTCTCAAATCCAAGTCCGCCAAATCCATTACCGCTCAAGCGCGCAGTGTTGCAGCGGATTATCTTATCGGTGCTTTGGTTAAGCTGCGAAAAGAAGCCCGCATTCAATTCACCCTCAAAGAACTTGAAGAGCAACCGAAAGAAAAAACCAAGGGCATGCTGCTCATTGAGGCTGAAAATTTTAGCAGAGGGAATGGGTTAAAAACATTCGATGGCTACGGCAAGGACATCGGTGTTTTGCTGAGCAGCGGCCCCACTCAGGTTGAGTTCGATTTAACAATCGAAAAGGCGGGCAAATACTCATTACATATGCGCTACGCTGCTGCCGATTCGCGCCCAGCCAAATTGAGCATTAATAATAAATTAATCAATGAGATGGCAACCGACAGCGTCACCGGCACTTGGTATCCCGACTCTCAAAAGTGGTTCTGGGAAGGCACCTTCCAACTTGATGCCGGAATAAATGTCCTCAAGTTCGATTGGGCCCCCCCCACGCCACACATCGACAAAATTTTGGTTCTGCCCAGTGACCAATCTGATCTCCCGTCGGCGGATGCCTTGGCTCACCTCCACAACACTTTCACGCAACAATGGATTGGACATCTGAAACAGATCTCAAAAGACAAAATATCGCCTCTCAATGAATGGCATAAATATATCCATAACCCACGCGAGCCAATCGACGAAAAACTAATCGAAAATATACGTACGCGTTTTGCTGCAACCCATGAAGGAGATTCTCTGCACTCGTTGATTCACGACAAAAATGGCCCGTTCAAAACGCCAAAGGACGTCGAAAAACTTTTCCCAAAAACGGAGCAGGAGGAACTAAAGCGACTCCAAAAACAGCTCAGCGACACTGAGAAAAAACATCCCAAAGTGCCAAAAGCGATGGCGGTAAAGGAGGGAAAAGCCGGGGACTTAAAGATTCACATTCGTGGCGATTACATGACACAAGGTGAACTTGCGCCACGCGGTTACTTGCGTGTTGCAACCAGCAAACAAACTACAACCCCTTCCATGAATGCCAGCGGTCGGGCAGGCTTTGCCGAATGGCTCACATCAAACCAAAACCCACTCACAGCCCGGGTGATGGCGAACCGGATTTGGCTTTGGCATTTCGGCGAAGGAATCGTCCGCACTCCGGATAACTTCGGTAAACTCGGCCTACGCCCAACTCATCCGAAGCTGCTCGACTGGTTGACGATGCGATTTGTCGACAACGGTTGGTCGATCAAAAAGATGCACCGTATTATCATGAATTCCGCTGCCTACCAAATGAGCTCGCAATACAATGAGCAGGCGTATGCGCTGGATCCTGGCAACGAACTTTGGTGGCGCTTTAATCGTCGACGCCTTTATGCCGAGGAAGTTCGTGACTCACTTCTCTTTACTGGCGGTTCGATCGACTGGGGAATGAAGGGGCAATTGATGACGTACAATCCACGCCAGTACGTTTCGCAAAATAATCACCCGTACTTTTACGGCTCCAGTCGCACGGTCTATTTGCCGGTGATTCGTAGTGGCACATTTGACGTAATGCAGGCATTCGACTTTGGTGATCCCGCCGTTATCCAAGGCCAGCGCAGCAGCACAGTCGGCGCATCGCAGGCGTTGTTCATGATGAACCACGATCTTGTGGCCAAGGCCAGTGAGCACCTGGCCAAGCGTGCTGCGAAAGCTCTCGATTTTTCCGAATCAGCAAATCAGATTTACGCAGCTATTTTACACCGCAAACCAAGCGCCGCCGAAACCGGGCGTGCAATCGACTTTGCCGAACACGCTCTTAA
>JABGZB010000435.1 GCA_018674955.1 Verrucomicrobiota bacterium
ACACCGCTTTTTTGGCTGAAATCACCCAAATCGATCCTGCCCGATGGCGGGAAAATCGAGATTCCCTTCGAAAAACACCGTACCGACTACGAGGCGGAGTTGGCCATCGTGATCGGCCGCAGCATCCGCAATGTCACGCCGAAGGCGGCCAGTCGCTACATCCTCGGCTACACGGCGGCGCAGGATATCAGCGATCGGACGATTCAGAACTCCGAGAGCCAATGGGCGCGGGCCAAGTCGTTCGACACTTTCACGCCGCTTGGCCCGTACATCGAGACCAAGATCGATCCCGATTGCCTAACGATTCAGTTGTTCAAAAACGGACAGCTTTGCCAGAACTCATCCACGTCCCAGATGATCTTCAGTTGCTCGGAGTTGGTCAGCTTCATCTCGACGAACATGACCCTGCTGCCCGGCGACATCATCCTTACCGGTACGCCGTCCGGAATCGGGCCAATCGAGTCTGAAGACACGCTTGAGGTGCGCATCCAGGGCTTGGCTCCCTTGGTCAACACCGTCAAGTAACCGCCGGGTATTTTAGTTCAACTTCGAGCGAGTTTTTGTTCGCTTGGCCAAGTGCCGACCGGCCGGTTGGCGAACCCCATTTTTGCATATGCGCTGGTCCCAGACATTTATCCCGACATTGAAGGAGTCGCCCGCCGAGGCGGAGATCATTTCCCACAAGCTGCTGCTGCGCGCCGGCTTGGTGCGAAAGCTCACCGGCGGGCTGTACACGTTTTTGCCGCTTGGCCTGCGGGCGCTCAAAAAGGTCGAGGCCATCGTCCGCGAAGAGATGGATCGCGCCGGGGCGCTGGAGGTGTTCATGCCGGCGCTGCAGCCACCCGCGATCTGGGCCAAGAGTGGTCGGCTCGAGACAGCGAAAGACGTGCTGTTTCACGTGAAGGATCGCGCCCGGAAGGAGTGGGTACTCGGCCCGACGCACGAGGAGGTCATCACGACGCTCGTCGCCGATGAGTTCAACTCGTACCGCCAGTTCCCGGTCAATTTTTACCAGATTCAAACCAAGTTCCGTGACGAAATCCGCCCGCGCTTTGGCCTCATGCGCGCCAAGGAATTCATCATGAAAGACGCGTATAGCTTTGACGCCGACGACGAGTCGGCCAACGCCAGTTACCGGCGGATGTACGACGCCTATGCGCGGATTTTTGCACGGTGCGGTCTCCGGGCCATCCCCGTGCAGGCCGACACCGGCGTGATGGGCGGCGCGCACTCGCACGAGTTCATGGTGCCGGCCGAGACCGGCGAAAACGAGGTGGTGTACTGCGAGAGCGGCGACTACGCGGCCAATATGGAAAAGGCGACGAGCCAAGGCCCGGCCACCGCCACGCCGGCGGACGCCTGCGGCGAGGCGGAGAAATTCGAGACGCCCGGCGTGAAGACGATCGACGACTTGGCCAAGCGCTTCGACGTTGCGGCGGAGCGACAAATCAAGACGCTTGTTTACGTCGCCGACGACAAACCGGTGATCGTGTTGCTGCGTGGCGACGACCAACTAGAGGAAGCCAAGCTCGGCGCGGCGTTGGGTGCGGCGGCGTTGCGCGCGGCGGGCGACGTCGAGATCGTCAAGGCACTGGGCGCTCAACCGGGCAGCCTGGGCGCGGTTGGTGTCGACGGCATTTCGGTTTACGCGGATGAGGTTTTGCGCGGCGGCTCCGGCATGGTCACCGGCGCGAACGACGACGGCTACCATCTGCGCAACGTCAATATCGAGCGCGACATCGCGGTCGGCGATTGGGCTGATTTACGACAGGTTCAAGCCGGCGAGTTGTGCGTCGAGACCTGTCAACCGCTGAAGATTCGCCGCGCGATCGAGGTCGGGCACGTGTTCAAGCTCGGCACAAAATACAGCGAGGCGCTCGGTGCGACGTTCCTCGACGAGAACGGCAAAAGCGTCCCGAGCATCATGGGCTGCTACGGCATCGGCGTGACGCGAACGTTGCAAGCGGTGATCGAGCAGTGTCACGACGAGAGCGGCGTTATTTGGCCGACGTCGGTTGCGCCGTATCAGGTTTGCATCACCGCGCTGGATGTCGAGCCTGAGTCGGAAGTGATGAAACTGGCCAACCTCCTTTACGACGAACTGCGGGCTAAGGGCTTGGACGTGATCCTTGACGACCGCCCCTCGCGGCCGGGCGTAAAGTTCAAGGACTCGGAGCTGGCCGGCTTCCCGTTGCGCATCGGCATCGGAGAGCGATCGTTGGCCAAGGGCAACGTCGAGATCAAGCCGAGGGTAGGAGAGATGATCCTGTGCAGCCCGGACGAGGCGCTTGGCCAAGCGCTGGAGTGGCTCGATGCCAATCGGGTAGAGGCCTAGGTGCTGAGGATGTTTCGGAGGCTAAAGCGACGACCGGGGCAGATAGTTGACTTGAGTTTTTTGTGCTGGTGGTACTGCCGGTGCGTGTAAATCAGGTTGTATGGGATGCCAGTGCGGCTCCGGAGCCGGGAGACGAGTGCCTTGAGGCTGGCTTTTTGCTTGGCCGTGGGGAGCGTCTTTTCAAAGTTGCCGACGAGACAGATTCCGATGGCAATTTCGTTGAGAGCGGCGCTGCCGATATGGCCTCCTTGGAGTTGTCGCTTCCAGCGATCGCCGACGTATATTTTGCCATTGGTAGTATTGACGCCGTTGCCGATGACGAAGTGATAGGCGAGGCCGTTCTCCATTCGACGGACGCGGCGGTGATAATGCTCCATGCCGCGAATGCTGTTGTTGCTGTCGGCGCTGTGGTGGACGACGATGTGCTTCCAGCGGTATCGCCGGATGCGAGGCCGGTTGATCTCCTTCAGGGTCGAGCTGGCGATGGTGGTCGAGCTGGGCTTAGCTGTTTTTTTGGCCGTGCCAATCGTGATCTTGAGTTTCTGGCCCGGCTTGATGGTGTTTGGATTCTTGATGCCGTTGGCTTTGGCGATCGCCGCCGCAGTGGTTTTGTATTTGTTGGCGATCGTGCTGAGTGTGTCGCCCTTGCGAATGGTGTAATTGACCGTCTCTGTCTTGGCCGGGATGGTGAGTTTCTGGCCGATCTTGACTTCGTTTGGGTTGGTGATGCCGTTGTGGGCGGCGAGTGCCAAGGCGCTGAGACCGTGTTTTTTGGCGATGACACTGAGCGTCTCGCCGCGCTTGATGGTGTGGGTGGCCGCTTGGCCAAGCGCTAGGTCAAGCCACAAAAAAACCAGCACCGCAATCACGACGATGCGGCTGGTTTGCTTGTTTCCCCTGCGCAAAATTGTCAGCATGAAACGCTGTTTACCTCCTTAAAAGAGCTGTTTTACGGCCAGAACCGGCGCTTGGCCAGTCATTGTTTGGCCGCCCGGCAGCTTGGCCAAGCGGAGGTAGTGCAAAAGCAGGGAAAATTGGGGGTTGCGGCTTGGGACGGTTTTGGTATGGTGCGCGCCCTTTTTTGGCGGAAAAGAGGCTTTTGAAGCCCGATCGAACGCCGACTGAAACCGCCTTTAAAACTCAACCTTGGGCTTGGCTGCTCGAGGAGGCATTAACCACAACGAACTAAATCCCGTTTTTCCGCGGGATGGCTGTGCGAAAGGCCTAGCCGGCAACAATTGGAAAACCAAAGTATGAGTAATGTAAAAGAACTGTTGGACGCGGGTGTGCATTTTGGACACCAGACGCGGAGGTGGAATCCGAAGATGAGAGAATTCATCTTTGAAGCCCGGAACGGCATCCACATCATCGACCTCGTGCAAACGGTGTCGCAAATCGAGACGGCGGCGCAATTCCTCACGGGGATCGTCTCCAAGGGCGGCAAAGTGCTCATCGTCGGAACCAAGAAGCAGGCCCAAGCCACCATCAAGGAAACGGCGGAAGCCACCGGCCAACCGTACGTCTGCGAACGCTGGCTCGGCGGCATGATGACCAATTTGAACACCATCAAGCGCTCCATCAAGCGCATGCTGGAACTGGAGGCGATGGAGTCCGACGGTCGCATGTCGGAGTTCGTCATGCAGGAGCAGTCGATGCTTCGTCGCGAGTTATCCCGTCTGCATATTCGCCTCAACGGCATCCGCGACCTGAGCGCCAAGCCGGACGCCATCATCATCATCGATATCAAGCGCGAGCACAACGCCCTCGCCGAGGCGCGCCGACTGCGCGTGCCGATCGTCGCCATCGTCGACACCAACACTGACCCGACGCTGGTCGAATACCCGATCGCCGGCAACGACGACGCCATCCGCTCAATCAAGGTCGTGCTCAGCGCGGTCACGCAGCCGATGATCGAGGCCCGCGCGGCCTACGAGGCGGCAGCCGCAAAACTAAAAGCCGAGGCTGAGGCTAAAGCAGCAAATCAAGAGAAAGCATCGGCCGAAGCAGAGGCTGCAAAAGCCGGAGTCAAAGCCGCTCCAGCCCCAGCCGAAGTGAAAGCACCGGCCGCTGCCCCTCCCTCCGAAGTCGAAGCGAAGGTACCTGCCGCTGAAGCACTGGTCGGGGATGCTCCCGAGACGCCAGTCGAGCCGACCAAGGCTTGAGGCGTTCGCCACTCGAAAAACTTTCTTTCCCGGTGGCATCAACCGGG
This sequence comes from Verrucomicrobiota bacterium, assembly GCA_018674955.1. GTDB lineage: Bacteria > Verrucomicrobiota > Verrucomicrobiia > Limisphaerales > UBA1096 > UBA1096. The sequence goes on from JABGZB010000435.1 coordinate 4,545, forward strand.
GATCGGAACTGATTATTAAACAGAAAATATTATGTCAGAAGTAACAGCAAAACTTGTCGGAGAACTCCGCAAGATGACCAACGCGGGCCTGATGGACTGCAAAAAAGCTCTCGTTGAGACGGACGGCGACGTCGAGGCCGCCGTCGATGTGCTCCGCGCACAGGGCACCATCAAGGCGGCGAAGAAAGCCGGCCGCGAGGCAAACGAGGGCGTCATCGTCCATTACATCCAGCCCGACTCCAAGGCGGGCGTGTTGGTCGAGATCAACTGTGAGACCGACTTCGTCGCCAAGAACGGGCAATTCCAAGAGTTCGTCGGCGAGGTGGCTAAGCTAAAGTTGACCGCACCGGACACTGACTTCGAGGAGTTGCGCGTCGCGCAAGTCGCCAAGATCGGCGAGAACATCCTGCTCTCCCGCGATGCCAAGCTCGAGGTGGACGGCACCGGTTTGGTGGCCGCGTACATTCACACCGGTGCCAAGGTTGGCGTGTTGCTCCAGGTCGGTGCTGGCAAGGATGAGACGCTTGGCAACGACGATTTCAAAGTGTTGGTGAAAGACATCACGCTGCACATCGCCGCATCCGCGCCGGTCTCCGTGAGCCGCGACGAGGTGGCCCCCGAGTTGGTGGCCAAGGAGAAAGCCATCGCAGAGGAGCAGGCCGTGGGCAAGCCGCCGCAGGCCATCGAGAAGATCGTAACCGGCAAGATGAACAAGTTTTTCGCCACCAACTGCCTGTTAGAGCAGGGCTTTGTGAAGAATCCTGACATCAGCATCAAGGATCATGTGACCTCGGTTGCTCAAGCGGTCGGCGACGAGATCACTGTGGCCAAGTTCTTGCGATTTCAAGTCGGCGAAAGCTTCTGAGCGGTGACGACAACGAATTACCCAAGCGGGAGCCGATCGCGGCTCCCGTTTTTTTGTGGCCAAGATTGGAACGCGGGAGGGCCAAGCGCGGAAAAGGGGTTTCATCGCCGGTACAATTTGACTAGATTATCGCTCCGGCAATAAACGACTGCTGAAATGAACGATAGAAATGAAGTGGGATTGGCCGAGAGTGGCCAAGGTGGCGAGACGATTGAGAGCCTGCGCAGCCTGCTGGACTGGCTGATGGCGCAGTTTGAGCACTCCGGCATCGATGCTGTCTGGGCCGGCTTGTTGGTCAACTTGATCGGCGGCTTGTTGCTGGTTTTCCTGAGTTGGCTGGCCTATCTCGTTGCTAAGCGGGTGGTGTTGCGTGCCATCCGGTTCCTGTCGAGCAAGACCAGTTCCGACTGGGACAACGTTCTTATCGAGCACAAGGTGTTCGCCCGCCTGTCCAATGTCGTGCCCGCCCTCGTGGCGCATGTGCTGGCGCCTGTGGTGTTCGCGGGGATGGAGAGCTTGGTCGGTTTTGTGCAGGGCTTGGCCAAGGTGTACCTCGTGGTGGTGGTGCTGTTCACGCTGCAGGCGCTGATCAACGGGGTGCAGACGATTTACCAGCGTTACGACATATCAAAACGCATGCCGATCAAGGGCTTGCTGCAGGCGGCGATGCTGGTGGCAAGTTTTGTGGGGGGCGTGTTCATCATTTCGATCGTGATGGGGCGCGAGGTCGGCACCCTGATGGCCGGCTTGGGCGCGATGGTCATGGGGTTCCTGTTTGTGTTCAAGGACGCCATCATGGGCTTGGTGGCCGGAATCCAAGTCGCCACGAACGACACGGTGCGCAAGGGCGACTGGATCGAGATGAAGGATCACGGCATCGACGGCGATGTGATCGACGTGTCGCTCACGACGGTGAAGGTTCAGAATTTTGACAAGACGGTGTTGAGCATCCCGACGTCGAAATTGATCACCGACGCTTGCCGCAATTGGCGCGGGATGAAGGATTCCGGGGGGCGTCGCATCAAGCGGCCGATCCGCATCGACATGCGCTCGATCCGTTTCGCCGACGAGGTGCTGCTCGGGAAGTTCCAGCGGTTCGAACTGCTCGGGGATTATTTGCAATCGAAACTTGACGAGGTCAACGCGCACAATCAAAGGTCCAATACGGACTTGTCGGAACTCGTCAACGGCCGCCGCCTGACCAACATCGGCACGTTCCGCGCCTACATCATGGCATTCCTCAAAAGCCATCCGCAAATTCGGAAGGATCGCACGTTCCTCATTCGCCAGCTTGCGCCGGGAGACAACGGGTTGCCGATCGAGATTTACATTTTCACCGACACGACGGTCTGGGCCGAGTACGAGGCGATCCAGGCCGATATTTTTGATCACCTGCTGGCGGTGATTCCGGAGTTCGGCTTGGCACCGTTCCAGAATTCCACAGGCAAGGAATCGATAAGCGGCACGCTCGACGTTTCGATGGTGAACGAATGACTGCCCCCGTGCAAACGTTGACGGCAGAGTGTGTGCTGGACACCAAGGCCATCCTTGGCGAGGGGCCCGTATGGCGGGCGGAGACGCAAGACTTGGTCTGGGTGGACATCGAGAGTGCCCGCGTCTGTTGCTTCAACCCGGCCACCGGCGAAAACCAAACGTGGGACGTCGGCGAAAAACCCGGCTTGGCCGTCCCGACCAAGCGCGGCGACTTGATCCTCGGCACGAGCATCGGCTTCGTGCGACTCGACTTGGCCAGCGGCGACCTGTTGCCGATCATCGACCCGGAGCAGGATTTGCCGAACAACCGTTTCAACGATGGCAAGGTCGATCCCGAGGGCCGGCTTTGGGCCGGCACGATGGGGATGGACGAGGCGCCGAACGTCGGCAGCCTTTACCGACTCAACCGCAATCTCTCCACCGACAAATTGTTTGACCAAGTCAGCGTCTCCAACGGCATGGTGTGGACATCCGATCAAAAGACATTTTACTACATCGACTCGCCGACACGCCGCGTGGATGTGTTCGACTGCGACATGGCCGGCGGCACGTTGTCGAATCGCCGAACGGCGTTCGAGTTGCCGGAGGGAATGGGCTATCCAGATGGCATGTGCATCGACGACGAGGGGATGCTTTGGGTGGCGCTGTGGCAGGGCTGGGGCGTAGGGCGGTTCGCGCCGGGTGGAGCGCTCTTGGCCAAGGTGGACGTGCCGGTCGAGTGCGTGACGTCGTGCTGTTTCGGCGGCGAAAACTGGGACGAACTTTACATCACCACCTCCAGCCGCGACCTCAACGAGGCGGGCAGGGTGGAACAGCCACTCGCCGGCGGAGTGTTCCGCTGCAAGCCGGGTGTCACCGGCCCGGCGACGAACCTGTTCCTCGGCTAGTCGGTGACGCTTTCGCCGATGATGCGGCGGTAGGCTTTCTCGGCGTGATCGTAGGCGGCGTTGAAGTCGGCGATTTCGTCTTCGCCCATGAAGCGGCGTTTTTGTGAGCGGCATTTTTTCACCCCTGCAAGGCACCACTCGGCGCTACGCTTGGATGCGCGGATCGGCTTGCCATCGACGAGCACGAAAACCGGATTGGTGTGTGACGAGGGGAGGATGCGCAGCGCCACCCAACTGCTGAACTCGATTGGCACCTCGAAGGCGATGTCGCGCAACTCGCCGTCGGCGACGATGTCTTGTTTCGCGATTGCGTAGCCGTTGACGAGCACCTCAACCGGCACCTTGCGTGTGCCCTCGAGCCGGGCGCGCTCAATGTGCCAGTACGGCTTCTGGGCGTAGCTGCGGTTGGCCAAGCCCGGGATCGGTTCGTCGTTGAGGCGTGCGGCGACCTTGGCCGTGACGAGCACGGTGTCCGCCTTGGCCAAGCGCAGCTCGCTGCCGTCCACTCCCATCTGCACGTTGTCGACTTGGAAGTCGATCAAGTGGCTGCGGCCGTCGCCGACGTAGTTGCGCCCGGCACGGATGCCTTCGCACCAGTCGTTGTAAGTCAGTCGGCCGTCGAGTTTGACGTACGAGCGGCCAAGGCCGACGCGCTCGCCGTAGATGCAGGGGAAGTCGGTCTCGCCGCTGATGCGCGTGCGGAACCCGCAGTTGAGTGTGTGATACCATATGTTCAGTTCCCAAACCGACGGCGTATCGACCATCGAGAGGAAGTCCACGGCAGGGACCGGTTTACCGTCCGGTCCGGGAACCATGTGGGTGACGTCGGCGATGTATTCGTTGGCGCCGATGCCGTTGAACGGCGGCACCTCGTAGGTCGGCAGGGCCGAGCCGGTTTGGTTGAGCCCCCAGCCGGAATGTGCCGGGCCGACGAGCGCGCCCTGGCGCTTGGCCCAGCGGAGGGTGTTGAGGCAGAGCTTGGGCCAGTGGTGCTTGGATTCGCCGCCCGGATACATCTGGTTATTTAGGCGTAAGAGGCACAAATGGCCTGATTGATGAGAGCCAAACCCCGAAACCTCGACGTCGTAGCGGAGCAAATAGGGAAACTGGGAGACGACGTCGTCTTTTCCGGTGAAAAACTGTTTTTGATAATCGAAACACGGCCCCCAAGTAAGGTTTGCGCCGACCTTGAGATCCTCGCCGAGGCAGTGGCGCATCATGTCCGGTGCGAGGACGCCTTCGGTGGGGTTTTTGTAATGGGCGCAACCGGCGGCGTGGATGTGGTGATCGCCCGACCACCAACCCATCAGCGACGGATCAATCCAGCGCTGCACCTTGAACGACTCGGTGATATCCGCGTCGCTGATAGTGATGGTGCGGGTTTGCGGGATCGACTCAGGGCCGCGATAATTCCGAACGGTGTAGGAGCCGCTCGGCAGTTTCACGTGTTCGCCGTCGGCACGATAGATTTGCGGATGAAAATGAAAGTCCGGTGCAAGCCGCTTGGCCTGTGACGGATAAACGCGGCCAAGCTTGTCGCGAACTTCAAAACCGGCGGTGGTCGGCTTCCCATTTTCGTCGAGCACCTTGAGCGTGAGTTTGCGGGCTGGCTTGCAGTCAAAGAGCAGATTGATCTCGCTGCGGAAGCCGAGATCCTGCGTTCCTTGGCCAACGTCGAAGCTGAGCTTGGCGTCGCGCTTGCCAGCGTCGCGGCTGTAAAGCTGGACGATGCGATACTCCAAGGCCAAGCCGCTGAGCGTCTTGGTCAGCGGTTGGGCATTGTGCATCGCCAAGCCAAGCCAACGATCGACGATTTGGCTCTGCGGCGAACCGGCGTGGGGTTGGGAGTTTGGGCTGCTGGCGATAAGTTCCGCAGTAACACCGGCTTGGTTGTTGACCTTGACCAGAAAGCTCCGCCAGCCCTGCTCCACCAACTCGTGCTTGGCCGGGCCGGCATTCACCTTGACTCGTGACTCCGGGTTGATGTTGATACCGACAAGGCATTGGGCATCAAGAATTTGCTGAACTGCGGCGACGGCTTTTGCGGCATCCGCTTGGCCAAGCGCTTGGTTGAGGCTTCGCTTGGTCTTGACGGAGAACGGTTCGCCAAGATAATCCTTGGCTTGAATGAGTCGTTGGATCTGCGCTTTGAGCGGCTGAAGATCCACATCGCTGACCGTGGGAAGTGTTTGCGCGTGTGCGACTTGACTCACGGCAAAAAAACTCAAGATGGCGGTTTTTTGTAAAAAAAATGAAGTTTGCATAGCGTCTAAAAATGTTACGTAACGACCAATATGGGGCGTTTTTACTGCAATACAAGGGAAAATCGGCTATTTTTGCGCCGGAAAGAAAGTGAAAATAGTTTGTTTTTTCGTGTTGACACTTGCCGGGTCGTCCCAGAGACTCGGAACCCGTTCGCGGGAAAAAGCTTTAACAATTAAATCATGAGAAAGAACACACGTTTATTTGTCGGCATAGCGATGGTAGTTGCTATTGGTGGTGCGTTGGATTCCACCAACGCTGCAGTTGATAAGAACTCGATCAAGGTAGCCTTCGCAAAGGCACCTGGAGCTGAGATGGCCTACATCGCCAATTCGTTGGTGTCGAAGGCAAAGAAGGCAGATAAGGCTGGGACCGCGATGGAGGTGCTGCGAGTTGCTGTCGCCAAGAAGCCTGCCGTTTGCGTTTCAGTGGTAAGTTTCATTTGCAGTCTGGTGCCTGATGCGGCAGCTGACATTGCGGCGGAGGCGGTTAAGTTGACCCCCGAATACACCAAGCAGATTGCTAGGGCTGCCGCGAAGGCTGCTCCTGCGAAGATCGATAAGATCACGATCGCGATCCTGAAGGTCACCAATGTTAAAAAGCATCAGATGGTTTACAATTCAGTTGTGGCGGCTGTGCCGTCCCTGTTCAGGACAGTGAATCAAGCAGTACTCGCTGGGGGCAGTTCTGATTCGAAGGGCGTTATCACTACGGTGGGTAATCCGATCGCGGCACTGGGTGCCGATGGGACTGTTGCTGATGCTAGTATCGTATTCCCGGGTCCTGCCCCGACGCCGGTTACCGCGACTCCGGGTCTCGACCCCGCGCGCTACAACGCTCCCTGATTGAGATTCCAATATTTTTTAAGAAAGCCCGCTTAACGGCGGGCTTTTTTTGTGTTAACTCTTCGTCGCGTTCATGGCCGTTCTTGCAACCGATTTCATCGTTCTGAATCAACGCGACAATGTCGCCACAGCACGGCGTACGCTGAA
>JABGZB010000065.1 GCA_018674955.1 Verrucomicrobiota bacterium
AGAGCCATGGCGATGCCGATGTTGGTCTCGCGGCGGTGCGTGCGGATGGCCAGCGGGATGCCGATCAGCGTGAAGCCGATGCACGCAAACGAGAGTGCCACCTTTTGGTGGAGCTGAATCTGCGCTGGCGTGGGGTCTTTGCCCTGCTGTTTCAACTTGGCGATGCGTGCGCGCAGTTGGCCGAAGCTAAGTTCCTTCAGCTTGGGAGGGCGCTGTCTGGACTCCATCGGTTTTTTGCCAAGGGCCATCGGGCCGTACTTCGAGTAAACGAACGTGCGCTCCTTGCCGTCGCTGAACTCGAAGCCGTCGACGGATCGAAGCGTGAGCATCACTTGTTCCGTCTCGGCGTCCAGTTTGAGCGAGGCTTCCTCGGCGTGCATTCGCCGCTTGAGGTTGCCGGCCTCGTCGTACTGATAAATCATCACGTCGCGAAGCGTGTTGCCGTCGATTGACTCGACGTAAACGCGGTGGCCCGGGAAGTCGGTGAAGCCCTTTTCGGTGAGCAGCACGGCGGCGTTCTCGAGTCCATACTTGAACAACATCGTCTTGTAAGCCAGACGGCATTGCGGCGCGACCTGCAGATTCATCCAGCCGCACAGCGCCGACATCAGCACGCCGATGGCGAGCACCGGGGCGGAGAGCGAGAGCAGGCTGATGCCACCGGCGCGGGCGGCGGTGAGTTCGTGCTCGGCGCTGAACCGGCCGAACACCAACAGCGTAGCGGTGAGCATCCCCATCGGCAGCGAGTAAACGAGCACGTACGGGATCAGCAACCCGATCGCTTTGAGCAGGAAGCCGGGCGAGACCCGGCCCGATGCCATCAGCGCGGCGATCTCCTTGAACAGGTTGCCCAGCAGCAGCACGAAGGAGAACACCAGCACCGTCATCAATAGCGTGGCCAATGTTTCTCGTGTCAAATAAAGGTGCAGGGTTCTCATCCGGCGCGTGCCTTCGGCGGCAAGGCGCGCCATTGTTGGAGGCGCTTGGCCAAGCGCGCAAGGTTTATGCGGCGTGACAGCCCGGCAAGCCTGCGGTAGCGTCCCGCCATGCACTCGAATTCCCGTTCCGTTTCACGCCGTACTTTCATCAAGGAAACCGCCGCAACGACGGCCGCCGCCGCTGCGATGCCGCTTGACCAAGCCGTCGCCGCCGAGGGCGACTGGATCAAGCTTTTCGACGGCAAGACGCTCGACGGCTGGCACAAAAACCCGCAGCGCATCGGCCACGGCACCGGCGGCAAATGGTTCGTTGAGGGCGGCGCGATCGTCGGCGAGCAGGATCCTCCCGGCTCCGGCAACGGCGGCATTTTGTTGAGCGACCGCAAGTTCGGCGACTTCGAGGTGAAGATCGACATGAACCACGACTGGGGCCCGTGCTCCGGATTTTTCCTGCGCTCCAACGACAAGGGACAATGTTTCCAGGTGATGGTCGATTTCCACGATGCCGGCAACGTCGGGCACATTTATGGCGAGGGCACCGGCGCATTCAACAATCGCGCCTTCGACATCAACGGAAAAGTGGAGGATGGCAAACTGGTGGCGATCACCGGCGACAACGTCCGCAAGCCAAGCGAACACGGCTGCGTGTACACCTGCACGCCGGGCGAGTGGGTGAAAGCGTGGCGCGTCGGCAAGTGGAACACGCTGAAAGTCCGCTGCGTCGGCAAATACCCGCGCATCGCCACTTGGTTGAATGGCCAGAAAATCTGTGAGTTTGACGGAGCAACTTTCAAGCAACCGCAGTACGATCGGGAAAAGGTTCACAGCACTCTCGGCGAAAAAGGCTCAATCGCCGTCCAAGTGCACGGCGGCCGCGGTTGGCCCAAGGGCGCCAAAGTACGCTGGCGCAACATCCTCGTCCGCGAGTTGTAACGCTTGGTCAAGCGCGCTGGAGTGGCGTGCGGGTTACAGATTCGCTTTGACTTGGTCAGCGAGCGCTTGGCCAAGGGCTTGGCTTTCGTTGAGTTCGCCGGTGACGGTCGCCTCGCTGTATTGGGTGCTGTCGCCGAATGAGAGGCCGGGCATGTGGATTTTTTCGCGGAGCACCTCGGCGTGTGCGGCGACGGGGCTTTGGCAGCCGCCCCCCATCGCGCTCAAAAATGACCGCTCGGCTTCGGCACAAATCTGCGTGTTGAAATGATTCAACCGCTGGCAGAGCTTGGCGATGCGCTCGTCGTTTTCGCGAATTTCGATGCCGATCGCGCCTTGGCCAACGCACGGCAACATTTCGCTGGTTTCGATGACTGTCGCGCAGGTGCCATTCGGCACGGCGTCGCCTTGGAGCAGACCGTCCTTGCCGACAGCGAAGTCGAGCCGGCGCAACCCGGCGTGGGCCAGAACGGTGGCGTCGATCTGCGGGTCAATGGCGAGTTTGTCGAGGCGCGTGGGGACGTTGCCGCGAATCTCGATGATGTTCCAGTCGGGCCGCAGCCGGAGCAGTTGCGCTTTGCGGCGCGGGCTGCTGGTGGCGACGGTGAGGTCGGCCGGCAACTGGGCAATCGTCAAGCCGGGGGCAAAGCCGCGACGGTCGGAGGAGTCGCGATAGAGCAGGACTTCGCGCGGGTCTTCGCGCTTGGTGATCGCGCCGAGCGTGAGGCCGGCCGGTAGCTCGGTCGGCAGATCTTTCAGGCTGTGCACGGCGATGTCGGCACGGTTTTTGACCAGCGCGACCTCGAGTTCTTTGGTGAAGAGCCCCTTGGGCAGCGACTGGCCCGGTTTGACGCCCTGCGTTTGCAGATTGTCGCCGGTGGTCTTCAAAATCTTGATCTCGAAGTTGAGCCGTGGGAACGCCTTTCGGCACTGTGCAAAAATCATGTTCGCCTGTGCGAGTGCGAGTGCGCTGCCCCGGGTGGCAATGCGGATGGTGTTCATGTCAGGCAAAATATTCGCGGTTTGTCTGTCGGTCAGTTGCCGGCTTGCTGTTCTCGCAGGCCAAGGCTGGTTTTGCCGGGGCGGGCTTTAAGGCTGTCGAGCAGCTCGTTGCGTTTCCCGGTGATGAGGCGCTGGCAAAGCTCGAGTTCGGCCTTGCGTTGCTCGAGGTATTGGCCGGCGATGCTTTGCAGGTCGTCTATATTATAAACGTACACATTCTCGAGTTGGTTGCAGTCGGGATCGATGTCGCGCGGCACGGCAATATCGACGAGCAACAGCGGCCGGTGTCCACGCTGCCGGAGTAACCCCTCAAGCTTGTCGCGCGTGAGCACGTAGTGCGGTGCGGCGGTGCTGCTGATGATAATGTCCACCTGCTGAAACTCCTGCTCCCACGTGTCAAAGCCGACGGCGCGGCCTCCGAGTTCGGCGGCCAGTGCGACGGCCCGATCGTGTGATCGGTTTGAGACGAGGACGCTTTGCGCGCCCCGGTTCTTGAGGGCGCGGGCGGCTTTTTCGCTCGTGTCGCCGGCGCCGATGACGAGCACTTGTCGCGACTTGAGCGAGTCGAAAATGGACTCGGCCAGTTCCACCGCCACCGAACTGACGGAGATGCTGCCGCGCTGGATCTGCGTTTCCGAGCGGACGAGCTTGGCCACGTTGAACGCTTTTTGGAATGTCTTGTTGAGTTGTGCGCCGGTGGCCTTCTCGGCGTGGGCGAGTTTGTAGGCCTGCTTTAGTTGGCCGAGGATTTCCGTCTCGCCGAGCACCATCGAGTCGATGCCGCACGACACGCGGAAGAGGTGATCGACACTCTGCGGATCGCGGTGCGTGTAGAGTTCGCTGCCGGGAACCGAGTCGATGCTGTGGAAGTCGCACAGGAACCGGCGCAGCACTTGGCCAAGTGCGGGATCATCATCGCGGGTTGCGGCGTAAATCTCGACGCGATTGCAGGTGGAGAGGATGACCGATTCGTCGGCGATGCCTTGCTCGCGCAGTTGGCCAAGCGCGTCGGCGATCTGCGCGTCGGAAAAGGCAAAGCGCTCCCGCAACTCGACGGGCGATGAGTGGTGGCTCAATCCTGTGACGACGATGGGCATCGCTTACGGGGTGGGGTTGTGGATTCCCGAGAGCAAATTGGTTCCCCAAAACGTGAGGATGACAAACCCGAACGCGACGATTGCTGACCATGCGTAGCGACGTCCGCGTTGGTCAAACTTCCAGTGAAGCAAAAGCAGAATGCCATAGATTGACCAGACGAGCATCGACCAAATGACCTTGGGGTCGCCTTGGAACGAGGTGCCCTCCGGTAGTTCGACAAACGTCGCGCCGAGGCCAAGCCCGGTCGTGAGCAGTACCAAGCCGGTGGCGAGCGTGACAGTGATCATTTTCTCCAATCGCTGGATTGGCGGTAGCAGAGTGAAGAGCGCGCGCGCCCGGTGAAATTTCAGGTTGCGCTCCTGCGTTAGGAACATGCTCCCGGCGACAGCGCTCAAGCCAAACGCCCCGTAGCCAAGCATGATCATCGCGGCGTGCAGGCTGGCCCACCCGTTGGTGAACTGCGGCTTGCCGGTCGGTTCCGGGTCGAGGCCCGGCATCAGCGCGAAGACGCCGACGCAAAATAACAACGGCGACGTGAACACGCCGAGGAAACGCAACCTTGGCCAGAGGCCGAAAACAAGGCTGCCAGCGGCGATCGTCCAAAGGACAAACGCGGTGGCCTCGTACAGATTGTTGACAGGGCAGTGCTGCAGCGAAAAGCCGCGCTTGGCCATGGCGACGGTGTGCAGCACGAATGCGCCGGCGAGCAGGCTGTAGTTGATCCAGTTGTCCCGCTGGAAACCACGCCGCCAAAGGAAGGCGGAGTACAGCATGCTAGTGCCGTAAACGACGACGGCTGACAAAAACCATTGGCGTGCAGGATCCAAAATTCAGTGCGGCTTGGGCTAGGGCCGCTAGGCAGGGCAGTCTAGGCTAAAACGCTGCCGCATCAAATGAAAGATACCGCCCAAAGGGTACGTTTTTTTGGTGATCTGTTTTTCGCGGGAAGCACTTTGGCCAAGAGCTTGGCCGAGATCAGCCGCAGCACTTTTTGTGTTTTTTGCCACTGCCGCAGGGGCAGGGGTCGTTGCGGCCGACCTTGACGGCGGTGCGCAACGGCTCGGCCCGGGAGACCATGTCGGTGGCTTCATCCACCATGTCGGAGGCTTCGTTGGCGGCGCGGCGTTCCTCGGCTCCGAACGCGCTGGAGCTTTGGTGCACTTCCTGCATCGGGAGGTTTCTCAGGAAGCTCTGGAAGGCGTCGACGCTGGAGGCACTGCGGAAGATGTTCTGGCAGATTTCGGTCCAGATGTTGACCTGCAACTCCTGGAACATGTGGTAGCCCTCGGACTTGTACTCAAGGATGGGGTCGCGCTGGCCGTAGGCGCGCAGGCCGATGCTGTGGCGCAGGCTGTCCATCTCGTAGAGGTGCTCCTGCCATAGCTGATCGATGGAGTTGAGGATGGTGTAGCGCTCGACGGCTACAAGCGCGTCGGTGTCCTCGAAGCTGATCTTAAGTTGGTAGGCCTCCTTGGCCTTGGCGGAGATGTCGTCGAATAACAACGCCTGGTGTGTGGTCAGTTCCCGTTCGCCATTGGTGCTGCCGGCGGCTTTGCCATCGATCAAGCCGGACAATGAATCCACCGAGACACCGACAGGGAAGGTGAGGTTGGCCCAGTCCGATAGGGCTTGAAAATCCCAGTTCACCGGCTCCAACTCGGGGTCGCAGAATTCCTGCACCTTGTTGGCGATGACCTCGTCCATGATGTTGATCAACTTGTTCTGCCCCTGCTCGGAGTGCATTACGTCGTTGCGGAAACCGTAGATTTCCTTGCGCTGCATGTTCATCACGTCGTCGTACTCGAGAGTGCGCTTGCGGATCTGGAAGTGGTGCTTCTCGACGTTCTTTTGCGCGGTCTGGATGGAGCGGTCGAGCAGGCCGCTGTCGCCGATGGCTTCACCCTCGCCGATGCCTTTCTCGACGAATTTGAACAGGCGGTTGCCGGTGGCGAAGAGCCGCAGCAGGTCGTCTTCTAGGGAGAGAAAAAAACGGGTGGAGCCGGCGTCGCCCTGGCGCGCACAGCGGCCGCGCAACTGCCGGTCGATGCGGCGCGATTCGTGCCGCTCGGTGCCCATGACGTGCAGGCCGCCGATCGGCTCCACGCCTTGGCCAAGCTTGATGTCGGTGCCGCGCCCGGCCATGTTTGTGGCTATGGTCACGGAGCCTTTCTGGCCGGCGCGGGTGATGATCTCGGCCTCCTGCTCGTGGTATTTGGCGTTGAGCACGCTGTGGATGATGCCGTTTTTCTTGAGCAACCGTGAGATGTATTCGCTGACCTCTACAGAGACAGTGCCGACAAGGACCGGACGGCCCTGTCGGTGCACCTCTTTGACCTCGTCGAGTACGGCGTTGTATTTTTCGCGGCGTGTCTTGTAGACGGAGTCGTTGACGTCGTCGCGGATGCACGGCTCGTGGGTTGGGATGGTGAGGACGCCCAGTTTGTAGATGTCAAAAAACTCCTGGGCTTCGGTGGCGGCGGTGCCGGTCATGCCAGCCAGCTTGGTGTAGAGGCGGAAATAGTTCTGGATGGTGATGGTGGCCAGCGTCTGAGTTTCTTTCTCGATGGTGACGCCTTCCTTGGCCTCGACGGCCTGGTGCAGCCCGTCGCTCCAGCGGCGGCCCGGCATGGCACGGCCGGTGTGCTCGTCGACGATGATCACCTTGTTTTCCTGCACCACGTAGGCGATGTCTTTCACATACAGGCTGTACGCTTTGAGCAACTGGCCGGTGATGTGGATGTTTTCGGCCTTGGCCTTGAAATCGTCCTGCAGCTTGGTCTTGGCAGCCAACCGGCTCTGGGCGTCGAGACTCTCGTCGTGGTCGATGTCGTGCTGTTCCACGGAGAGGTCCGGCAGCATGAACGCCTCGGTATCGTTCGGGTTGAGGTAGCTGCGGCCCTTCTCGGTGAGGTCGGCGTCGTGGCTCTTTTCCTCCATGCCGAAATAAAGTTCCTCTTTTTGGGCGTAAAGATCCTTTTTCGACTGGTCGGAGTGCAGGGAGAGTTCGGCTTTGTCGATGAGCTTCTGGTTTTGCGCTTCCTCCATGAGGCGCATGAGGCGCTCGCCCTTCGGTTGGCCAAGCCGTGCCTTGTAGAGCAGCAGGCCGAGTTCCATCTCCAGCTCGTCGGCGTCATCGGGGCGATTTTCGGACAGCAACTGTTTGCTGAGTTTCTCGGCCTCGATCAGGTAGCCGGCGATGAGCTTGTGCTGGGCCTGTACGAGGTTTTTGATTTTGGGATTGGCCTTGCGATACTCCTTGTCGAGGCTGGCCGTCGCCGGGCCGCTGATGATCAAAGGCGTGCGAGCCTCGTCGATGAGGATCGAGTCCACCTCGTCCACGATAGCGAAGTAATGTTGGCGCTGCACCTGATCCTCGGCGCGACTGGCCATGCCGTTGTCTCGCAAATAGTCGAAGCCAAACTCCGAGTTGGTGCCGTAGGTGATGTCGCAGTCGTACTGCTCGCGGCGCTGTGTCGGGTTCATGTCGTGCACGATACAGCCGATACTCAGCCCAAGGTATTTGTAGATCGCACCCATCCACTCGCTGTCACGCTGGGCGAGGTAGTCGTTCACCGTCACGAGATGCACGCCGCGCCCGGTCAGTGCGTTGAGGTAAATTGGCAGCGTGGCGACGAGTGTCTTGCCTTCGCCGGTGGCCATCTCGGCGATGTTGCTCTCGTGCAGTGCCATGCCGCCGACGAGCTGCACGTCGTACGGAATCATCTCCCACTTGATGTCGTGGCCGCGCACATGCACATCGGTGCCGTAGAGCCGGCGGCAGGCGTTTTTCACCACCGCGAACGCCTCCGGCAGCACAGCCGCCAGTTCGCGTTTCAGTTCCTCGTCATCCTTTATGGCCGAGAGACGTTCTTGCCACTCCTGCGTTTTTTTGCGCAGAGCATCCGGCGAGGCGGACTGCAGCGCCTCCTCAAACCGGTTGATCTCCCCCACGCGGGCCAAGAGCTTCTTGACTAGACGCTTGTTTTTATTCGGAAAAAGTTTACTCAGAAAACCCATCATCACTTTTTAACAAAGGCGGTGGACGCTACGACATGCTCGCTGGCGCGTCAAAGGTTTCCCTTGCCCCAAGCGCTTGGCCAAGCTGGAGGGGGTTTTTGTTGGAATGCCCACCGGCCTGCCGTAAAACCTCCTGCCGGATGAAAAAATCATCGCCAGTGTCGCGGAGCGGTCGGTTCAGCAGTGGGCCGGGGCAGGACGTGGCCAAGTTCACCGAGTCGATCTCGTTCGACCGTCGGTTGTGGCGGCATGACCTTGTGGGCTCCATCGCCCACGCCACCATGCTAGGCGGCATCGGCGTACTCACCAAGGCCGAGGCCAAGTGCATCGTCCGCGCGCTCGAGGCTATCGGCGACGATATCGAGGGCGGCCGGTTCGAGTGGGACGAGTCTCTTGAGGACGTCCACATGAACCTTGAGGCCGAGCTGACCCGGCGCGAGCCGGCCGGGGCCAAGCTGCACACTGGCCGGTCTCGCAACGACCAGGTCGCGCTCGACATGCGGATGTGGCTGCGCGACGAGATCGTCGAGCTCGAGTTAGAGCTCCGCGCGTTGCAACAGGCGCTCGTCGCGCTTGGCCAAGCGAACGATGATGTCATCATCCCCGGCTACACACACCTGCAACGGGCGCAGCCGGTTTACTTCGCGCACCACTTGCTGGCATACGTTGAGATGATCGAGCGTGATCGCGAGCGGCTGCTCGACGCCTTCTCGCGTGTGAACGTCTGTCCGCTGGGTAGCGGCGCGTTGGCTGGCTCCACGCTGCCGCTCGACCGCCAACAAGTTGCCGCAACGCTCGGCTTCGAGGACTCGCGGGGCAGGCCGGTGGTATCGCAAAACTCGATGGACGCCGTGAGCGACCGCGACTTCGCGGTGGAGTTTTGTTTCGTCGCGTCGCTGCTGGGCGTGCACCTGTCGCGGCTCGCGGAGGACGTTATCCTGTGGTCGAGCAGCGAGTTTGATTTCATCCGCATCGCCGACGAGTACACGACTGGCTCGTCGCTCATGCCGCAAAAGAAAAACCCGGACGTTGCCGAACTTGCCCGTGGCAAGAGCGGCCGGCTCGTCGGCAACCTCGTCTCGTTGCTGACGCTGCTCAAGGGATTGCCGATGACGTACAATCGCGACCTGCAGGAGGACAAGGAGCCGTTGTTCGACAGTGTCGACACCGTCCGCGCCACCGTGCGGTTGACGGCGGCCATGCTGCAGCACACCAGCGTGAATGCCGGGGCGTGCGCCGCCGCCGCCGCCGA
This sequence comes from Verrucomicrobiota bacterium, assembly GCA_018674955.1. Lineage (GTDB taxonomy): Bacteria > Verrucomicrobiota > Verrucomicrobiia > Limisphaerales > UBA1096 > UBA1096. The sequence continues at coordinate 9,238 of JABGZB010000065.1, forward strand.
CCCCGCGCTACTGGCGACCGATTTGGCCGACTGGCTCGTCGGTCAAAAAGTGCCGTTCCGCGAGGCGCACCACTTGGTTGGTGAGGTCGTCGGTCTGAGCGAGAAATTGGCCAAACCGCTCAACAGTTTGACACTCAATGAGTTGCAGGGCGTCAGCCGGAAATTCAAGGCTGGTGCGCTGGAGGTTTTCGACCTGAAAAAGGCTTTGGCCAAGCGCACCGCGACCGGATCGCCCGGCACGAAAGAGGTCAAAAAACAGCTCCGCCGCTGGGTCAAACGCCTGGGCTAAGAAGCGCAAAACATTAGTTGCAGAGCTTTAAATCAGGGAGTAGTATCAGTTCTCGAGCTGATGCCAATGTTATATGGGAGTAAGACAATGGAAGTAAGACAATTGAATTTGGCTGAGCGGGGTCGATGCCGCCAGGGTTTCACGCTGATTGAGTTACTGGTGGTGATTGCGATCATTGCCATCCTTGCGGCGATGCTGCTGCCGGCTCTGGGTAAGGCTAAAAGCCAGGCTCAGCGCACCAACTGCCTCAACAATCAGAAGCAACTCCTCCTCGCTGTTCACATGTACACCGACGACAATGATGACTACATGCCGTACCCGAACTGGGGTGTACAGACCGAGGGCTGGGCGTACAAGTACACTAGCCGAAACGTGCCCAAGGGCGAGTCGTACTTTCGAGCCGATCAGGGGCAAATCTGGAAGTATGCCAGCAACAAGCGATCGTTTTTTTGCATCGCGGAAAAGGAAAAAGACATCAAGCAGCGTCGGGATAGTGGCCTGCAGGATTCCTCCAGCTACGTCATTAACGGCGTAATAGGCAAGTTCTCGAATGGTTGGTTCAATAACCGTACACACAAGCGGAATCAGTTTAACTCGGATGATGTTCTTTTTTGGGAGCCTGACGAACGGCGGATCGGGAATTTCAACGATGCCTCCAGCACGCCAGGCGTCATTTTTATGCAAGGCGGACAAGAGATTTATTCTGAGGGGATCAGCAAACGCCACAGCGAGGGAGCAATCACCGGAATGTTTGGAGGGAGTGCTGAGTTCATGACCTTTGAGTGGTACAAGAGGGAAAATGTGAAACCTGGTCGCAACCGTCTATGGTGCGCGCCATCCAAGAACGGTCGCTGATTTTTTTAGTTCTAGTTTTAAAAGTTTAAATCCATGATTAAAATAACAAAAAAAAACAACGGTTTTACGTTGATTGAGTTACTAGTTGTAATCGCTATTATTGCCATTTTGGCCGGCATGTTGTTGCCTGCCTTAGCCAAGGCCAAGACCAAGGCACACGGCATCTCATGCATGAACAACAACAAACAGCTTATGATGGCCTGGTTCTTTTATGCTGACGACAGTGATGATAGTGTTACTTGGGCTTACGGCGATTTGGGCGGTGCGACTCCGAACAGTTCAGGTATCCGCCCATTTCAGCATGGTTGGATGGGCAACACGAGTCTGAACTATGGCAGCGCTAATAG
>JABGZB010000066.1 GCA_018674955.1 Verrucomicrobiota bacterium
TGCTGAAATGTCGGACCTTGAAGATCACATTCGTGAAGAAATCATATTCACACCCCAAACATGGCAGGATATGAATATTCAATTCGGAGCCACTTTCAACCTCGCACATTCATTTATGCAAATGCTTTATTTTAGGCCGCGCAATAAATTTGAGGAGTTGGACAACTGCTATCTTGTCGGCGGCGGAACCCATCCGGGAAGCGGACTGCCAACGATCTACGAATCCGGACGCATTGTAGCCAATCTCATTTCAAAAGAACACAGCGTCCCATTTGTATCCAAAAACCAGCAAATCTAGACAGGTGCTTCGCCTGTCGAACGGGGTCAACTCCTGCGCTTGGTTTTCTTTTTTAGGAAGTAGGTGACGGCGCTTGGATTAGCCACGTTTTTCGTGGATTCGCCGGTTAGGTTTTTCAGTTCGCTAACCTGGTCGCGCAGTAGCGCGGCTTTTTCAAATTCCAGTTTCTCCGCGGCATCAATCATCTCTTTTTCCAGTTCGCGAATGGTCTCGACAACGTCGAGGTCGTCCACTGACTCGCGCAGTGTCACCGCGTTGGCCTGTTGCCCACCCAAGCGATCGCCCAACCGCTGCTCAATCGGGCGACTCACACTGCGCGGCGTCATGCCGTGCTTTTTGTTGTGGGCAATCTGCTTCTTCCGGCGGTAGTCGCAGATGCGCAGAAACTCGCGGATGCTCCGGGTTTTTTTGTCGGCATAAAGGATCACCTGTCCATTCAAGTGCCGCGCCGCGCGCCCTGCGGTTTGGACAAGACTCGTCGTCGAGCGCAGAAAACCCTCCTTGTCGGCGTCGAGGATGGCGACCAGCGACACCTCGGGAATGTCCAACCCCTCACGCAACAGGTTGATGCCTACGAGCACGTCAAACTCTCCCTGGCGCAGCGCTCGCAAAATCTCCACCCTCTCGATCGCGCCGATGTCACTGTGCAGGTAACGGACGTTGACGCCGATGTCTGCAAGGTAGTCGGTCAATTCCTCGGCGGTACGTTTGGTCAGCGTCGTGACCAAGACGCGCTCGCCCTTGTCCGCACGCTGCCGGGACTCTTCGAGAAGATCGTCGATCTGGCCCTTGAGCGGCTTGATGGTAACCTGCGGGTCGATGAGGCCGGTCGGCCGAACGATCTGCTCGACGACTTGGCCCTTGGCCCACTCGATCTCGCGCTGGGCTGGTGTGGCGCTGAGGTAAATCGTCTGGTTTTGAAGGGTCTGAAATTCCTCAAAGTTCAGCGGCCGGTTGTCCAGTGCGCTCGGCAGGCGAAAACCGTGCTCGACTAAGACCGTCTTGCGGGAACGGTCGCCGGCAAACATCCCACCGATTTGGGGGACGGTTGCGTGCGATTCGTCAAGCACGAGCAAAAAGTCTTTCGGGAAAAAATCGACCAGCGTACTTGGGCGCGAGCCGGGCGGGCGGGCGTTGAGGTGGCGCGAATAATTCTCGATGCCGGAGCAGAAGCCCATCTCAAGCATCATCTCGAGGTCGTACTCGGTGCGCATCCGGATACGCTGGGCCTCGAGCAGCTTGCTGTTTTTTTCCAGTTCAGCCACGCGTTGGCTAAGCTCATCGCGAATGGTCTCGCGGGCCCGCTTAATGTTTTCCACCGGTGTGACGAACTGCTTGCCGGGAAAGACAACAACGCCGGGCAACGGCTCGAGCGTATTGCCTGTGAGCGGGTCGAATTGGGTAATGCGGTCGATCTCGTCTCCGAAAAACTCGACGCGAATCCCCTCCTCCGTTTCCGCCGGGCGAATCTCGACAGTGTCGCCGCGCACGCGGAACTGGCCGCGCTCGAACTGAATGTCGTTGCGCTCGTATTGAATCTCAACCAAGCGCGCCAGCAAACGTTGCCGCCCGAACTCCTCGCCTACGCCAAGCCTGATGACCATTTCCTCAAAGTCACTTTTCTCGCCGACACCGTAGATGCACGAGACGCTGGCGACGACGATCACGTCGCGACGGGCGAGGAGCGAACTCATCGCCGAGAGACGCAGTCGCTCGATCTCGTCGTTGATGCTTGAGTCCTTCTCGATGAACGTGTCGGTCTGCGGGATGTAAGCTTCCGGTTGGTAGTAGTCGAAGTAACTAACAAAATACTCGACAGCATTTTCCGGGAAGAAGCCCTTGAACTCGGCGTACAACTGAGCTGCCAAGGTCTTGTTGTGCGAGATGATGAGCGTCGGCCGGTTGACGTTTTGAATGACGTTGGCCACGGTGAACGTCTTGCCGGATCCGGTGACACCAAGCAACGTCTGGTGTGGTTCTCCGGCGAACAAACCGGCGGTCAGTTTCCGGATCGCCTCGGGCTGATCTCCTGCCGGCTCGAAGGGTGAATGAAGTTTGAACGCTTGGCCTTCCACAAATCGGGCGCTTGGCCATACCCAAGCCCGCAACAAATCTCAAGCTAATGATGCTCCCCGGCAGAATTATGGGAACTATGCGCCCCGATCCGGGATAAGTGGTAGTAAGACGAAACCCCCTCGAGTTCGAACCATTGTTTCTCAAGATGGAACTGTTTCCATTGCTCCCAAAACCGTTCATACAACTCGTCGGCTTGGTCATGGGTTAAATGCGTCCCGCTTGTTTTTTTGGTTTTTAAATCATTTGCCAGTGACCCGGAGGCGTACGGATCAAGCAGCTTGGCCAAGCCCTCCAGCCGGTTTCGAGCATCATTACTGACCAAGTCACCGGCACCCTCCAATTCCTGAAATTCACCCACCCTCAAGGCCAACACACCACCTTCTAGAAACGGATGCTGGAAGTTTGACAAGTCGGGGTCTCTCTTCAATGTTTCAAGTTGGCGATAAAAATCGGAAAACGAGTCCATTAAATTGCCGTATTCCGCTGCAATGTCCTGCCACTCGGCGTGGTGACCGTGCTTCCTTTCTTCATTGAAATATTTCCACTGATAAACTTCGGCGTTCCAAGGTGTACCAGGCTCGCTGTGCGAGTGGGAAGCATCGCCACCACCGTACTCGTCCAAGCGATCCGCGCTGGGATGACTCAATCGGTATCGAGACTCCAACGCTCTTGCCTTATTGGTCATCGAACTCAAGTGAACCACGATCTGCTTGACGGATTTCATCTGAAAGTTGTCTACCTCCAAACTCATTTCCATCAAAGCCGACAAAACTTCAGGCCTCACCAATCCCAGCTCAATGGCCTTGTCTGTGCTCAGCGCATCCATTTGTTCCCGAATTGAAACGATATGAGTATCGAGCAAATCATGAGCCTTTCGCCGTTCAAATGAATTCATCCCAAACGCTGTCTCGAGGTTGTCTGCGTCGATCTTGGCAAGTTTCACCCAGCGAATGAATCGATTGAGTTTCCTTTGAAACCCTTGGACAACCGGCCCATAGACCGATTTGGTGATCTTATCTCCCGTGTCCTGAAACCAGTTGGCGTAGGAATCCTTTCTCGATTCAATCAACCGCTCGCGGAATGCTTTGAGTTTGTCGTGGGACATTTCCCCCAGTCGCCCGAACGCCTCCTTGTTCTTCCCATCTTCAAGGGCATCTTGATAAACTTCCGGGCGTTCCTTCATCTCGAGTTGGGCCGCTTTCAACCAAGTTACCCACTCTGCCTTGTGTGCCTTCTGTTCCTGTAAATAATCTGACACCCAAATGACCCCGTAATTCAAAGCCACCCCAAAAACAAACACGGCGGCGTACGGCAGCAAAGCCTTGAATTTGATCGGCTTTCTCTTCTTGACGACCTCCTCTCCCTCATCCTCCGCGTCGCCGCTTGAGCCTAGCGACTCTACCACCGTGCCCTTGGCATGGTTGATTCCCGCTTTGCAGTAGGGGCAGCGATAGATGCCGAACATCTTCTCCTCGTCCTCGAGTTTGAGGTTGTTGCTGCACTTGGCGCAATCAACGGTATTCGGCAACACATTGTTGAGCCAGAACTCCATCTCCGCGGCGGCTTCTTCCTTAGCCGCAGCCACGTCCGGTTCCTCGGGTTTTGCCTTCCCCGTCGTGTCACCCCCTTCTACCTCGGCGGATTCGCCAACCTTCTCGGCTTCAACAGGTTCCGGCTCTTCTGTGATATGTTCGTAGGCGGTCTTCGACTCGATCAGCTCTTCGCATTCCGTACAGAAACAGAGGCCCATCATGCGCTCAGCCTCGGGCAGTTGGATTTCGGTTTCGCATTTGGGACACGAGAACTTCTCCGGCATGAGGGACTGATTGCGGCTTGACTGGATCAAACTCTCCAAGAGGCTCATGTCCACTTCATTTTCAGCCTCCTCCGGTTCCGGCGACTCAGCGGGAATCGCGGTGTCGTCACCGGATGACTCATCATCCCCATCCGCCTTGGCCTCTTCCGACTCCGCGGGCGATTCCTCGACGCCCCCGTCTTCGTCGGTGAACAACGGCTCCTCCTCCGCTTCCCCGGCGGCTACTGCGGCCTCGGGTTCGTCGGCGGTGTCCGCCTTGGCTGCTTCTTCGCCGCCAACGGATTCGCTCTCCGCGACTTCTCCAACCTCCTCAACAACCTCCTCGACAACCTCATCCTCGGGTTCCTCCTCCGCCGGTGGCTCGGGAGCTGCGATCGTTGCCTTGCAGTACGGGCAGGTTACCGAATCGTCATCCCGCTGCTCCAACATCAACTTGATCGCCTTTTCGCAGTCAGGGCACTCGATCAATTCTTCGAATTTTTGTTCTTGCGCCGGAGTTGCCACATTTTCCCCCTTGGCCTCCAATTGTTTTACCGCCACAGCCCGTGTCTCGGCGGCACTGTTCTCGTGCTTGCAATGCGGACAGGTAAAGTCACCGGAAGCCCGCTCCGCCTCATTCAGGAACAAGGCTCTGTCGCAGAACACACAGCCGAACACATCCGCCAGTTCCACTGGCTCGGGAGGTACTGCCTCCGCCTCGGTTTCCTCCGCGATGTCCGCCTCTTCCACTTGGGGCTCGATTACTTCATCGGGAGTCTCGCCGCTTGGTTCGTCATTGGTTGGATCCTCGACGGCATCGTCAAAAAACAGCGCCTCCTCAACCGGGTCACCGACCGTCAACTCGGGTTCACTCGGCTCCTCCGGTGGGGGTTTTGATTCTACTTCAAGGGGATCGGCGCGCGGCTCATCGACCGGTTGGATTTCCCCCAAGTTGTGATCATGCTTGCAATGAGGACAGGAAAATACGCCCGATATTTGCTCTTCCTCATTTAGGAAAAACGCTATATCACAGGAAACGCACGCAATTATGTCCGGAAATTCCGCCACTATTCAGATTACAAACAAGTTCTTCAGCGATATTTAA
>JABGZB010000067.1 GCA_018674955.1 Verrucomicrobiota bacterium
ACCCCACAAGCCACGCCGCGTGGACACAACTCTCCGCCACCCTCCTCGCCAGCGACCTGGCGCTGATGATGTTTTGATGATGCACCCACTCGACTCATGAACGAACAAAACCCAATTCGAGAATCAGAACTGATGATGACGCGGCGACAGTTGTTCGGCCGCGCAGCGCTTGGCCTGGGTACGGCCGCCCTAGCAGACATTATTGGCCCGAATCTGCTCGCCAACTCCGCTGACCAAGCGAGCGGCAGGCACTTTGCGCCCAAGGCCAAGCGGGTGATTTATCTTTTCATGAGTGGCGGGCCGAGCCATCACGATCTCTGGAGTCACAAGCCGAAGATGCGCGAGATGTTCGGGAAGGATCTGCCCGAGCACGTCCGCGATGGCCAGCGCATCACAGGCATGACGGCCGGACAAAAAACGCTGCCGGTCTGCCCGAGCAAATACAAATACACGAGGCACGATAACAACGACCAGGGCGTGTGGGTCAGCGAGTTGCTGCCGCACACGGCCAGGGTGGCGAAGGAACTTTGCGTCGTGAACAGCACCTTTACCGAGGCGATCAACCACGACCCGGCGATCACGTACATCCAGACCGGCAGCCAGGTTCCCGGCCGTCCCAGCCTCGGCGCCTGGCTCAGCTACGGGCTGGGTCGCGTGAACGAGAACCTGCCAGGCTACGTTGTCATGCACGCTCGCTCCAAGTTCCCCGAGCAGAGCTTGTTCAACCGGCTTTGGGGAACCGGCTTCATGCCGTCCGAGCATCAAGGTGTGTTGCTGCGCAGCGAGGGCGATGCGGTGTTGTATTTGAAAAACCCGGCCGGCGTCACGGGCAAAGATCGCCGCGCCCAGCTCGACACCTTGGCTGCGCTTAACCAAGCGCATTACAAACAGTTCGCCGACCCGGAAATATTGGCGCGCATCCAGCAGCACGAACTGGCTTACCGCATGCAGACCTCCGTGCCGGAGTTGATGGATCTCTCAGGCGAAAGCGACTCGACGTTTCAGCTGTACGGCGAAGAAGCCAAGAGCGCCGGCTCCTTTGCCGCCTGCTGCCTGAACGCCCGCCGACTGGCCGAGCGCGGCGTGCGTAACATCCAGATTTTCCATCGCGGCTGGGACGCGCACGGCAGCCTGCCCAAGGAACACGAGTCGCAGTGCAAAGACATCGACCAGGCCAGCGCCGCATTGATCACCGACCTCAAGCAGCGCGGTATGCTCACCGAGACACTGGTCGTCTGGGGCGGCGAATTCGGCCGCACCTCCTACTGCCAAGGCAAGCTCACCGAGATGAACTACGGGCGCGACCATCACCCGCGCTGCTTTACCACATGGATGGCCGGTGGCGGCATCAAGCCCGGTATCACCTATGGCCGGACCGACGACTACGCATACAACATTACCGATGCCGACGGGAACATGATTAGGCCAACCAAGGACAAGTGGACGCCGGGCACCATGCACATTCACGATCTCAACGCGACCATCCTCAACCAGATGGGTATCGACCATCGGAAACTCACCTACCGATATCAGGGCAGGGACTTCCGCCTGACCGACGTCCACGGCCACGTCATTAAAGACCTCATCGCATGAGCAATCCAAGCACCCCCACCGCCTTTTCGCCCCCCGATCGCCTCCTGCTTGGCCCCGGGCCGAGCAATGCAACACCTTCCGTTTTGCAGGCCATGCAGCGGCCACTTGTCGGTCATCTCGATCCCACTTTTATCGGCATGATGGAGGAGATCAAGTCGATGCTGCGGCACGTTTTCCAGACTGAAAACGAGATGACGTTTCCCGTCAGCGCCACCGGCAGCGCCGGGATGGAGGCCTGCTTTGTCAATCTACTTGAGCCAGGTGACGAGGTGGTGATCGGTGTCAATGGCGTGTTCGGTACACGCATGTGTGACGTGGCCGAACGCTGCGGGGCCACCGTCAACAGGGTCGAGGCCGAATGGGGCACGATCATCGAGCCGTCAGCTATTGCCGCCACACTTGAGGGTTGCAAGCCCAAGTTTGTGGCAATTGTTCATGCCGAGACTTCCACCGGCGCGCTCACTCCTGTTGAGGAAATCTCGCGCCTGGCTCACGACGCCGGCGCGCTGTTGCTACTCGATACCGTGACGTCGCTTGGCGGCTGCCCGGTGGCCATCGACGACTGGCAGGTCGATGCCGTTTACAGCGGCACCCAAAAATGCCTGAGCTGTCCGCCGGGGCTAGCGCCTGTCTCGTTCAGCCCGCGGGCGATGGGCGTCATCACCGGCCGCAAAACAAAGGTGCAAAGCTGGTACCTCGACGTGAATTTCCTCGCCAGCTACTGGGGCTCCGAGCGCGTGTATCATCACACCGCACCGATCTCGATGAACTACGCGCTCCACGAGGCGTTGCGCTTGGTTTTAGAGGAAGGTCTTGAGGCGCGCTGGGGCCGGCACCAACAGGCGCACGAGACCCTCAAGGCCGGCTTGGCCAAGCTGGACCTATCAATCATCTCGCAGGAGGGACATCAGCTTTGGCAGCTCAACGCCGTCGGCGTGCCGGACGGCACCGACGAAGCCGGCGTGCGGGGGCGGTTGCTCAGCGACTTCGGTATCGAGGTGGGTCCCGGCCTCGGCCCGATGAAGGGTAAAATATGGCGGGTCGGCCTCATGGGCCACAACGCCACCCCGGCCAACGTCAAACGCTTCCTCGACGCGCTTGGCCAATGTCTCGGATAAGAGCAAGCGCTTGGCCAAGTAGCTTCAGTGCATCTCGACGTCGCAGGTGCCGAGCCCGCCCCGGTAGTAGTTGAACTGGACGTTCGGGTGGTCAGCAAGCAGCGACATCGGCACGCTGCTGTCGGTGATGCCATTGGAAATCATCAGCGCCGTGAGCCGTTGGCCAAGCGGGTTGTCGTGCGCGCCGGCGTGCCAGATGCTGACCTTCTCCGACTGCCATGTTTCGATCGGCCCCACGGTGACGGCGCGTTGCGGCACCATGGTGATGTTGCCGCCGCCAGAGGTGCGGGCGTTTTGCGCCAGCGTGATCGGGTGCAACTCAACCACGCGCGTGGCGAGTTTGCGGTATTCCTCCGGCGTCAAAGGTGCATCGGTATACTCCCCCTCGCGTCGCAACGGATCGTTGAATGCCCAGTGCTTGATGTCGCCCTGACCACCCTGCATCACCGCGCAGCGAACGCCGTCCCAGCTCTCTCTATAGGCCGTCGTGTCGGCCTTGGGAAAATGCAGATTTTTCTCCGGCATTGTCTGGCCAGGCAAAATCCGGTCGAAACACAGTTCGCGATCCGCCCGCTCGAACGACAACGGGTGGTCGGTCGGCACTTCGCGGCCGTCGTCACCAACCCATTCATCCATGCCCCAGAAATGCGAGTGTTGCAACGACAAGCCAAGCTCGTTAACCAAGCGGGCGACAAGTGGCAGTTGCTCGGTCGGCCCGATCGGCCCGCAGATGCCAACTGGATTATCCGCAGTCGCCTCACGCCATGCATGGATATACTCAAGCGCCTCGGCCAAATAGAAATCCTCCAGCGTATCGTACATCACGACGCGAAAGCCGGGACGCGACAATTGCTGGATGTCACTTGGCGTGAGCGCCGCTGCGTCGCTGATGAGGTCGTCCTCGAGCGTGGTGTAGTCCCACCAGTCGGGAGCGATGGAACTGAGCTTTCGCGGCATGGATTATCGGGCGCTACGGTTGATCGGTTCGTCCACCACGAGTTGACCCGGGAAGGCACCCGGCTTGGAGCGCGACTTGAGGCGCTTGTTCTGTGAGTTGCCCCTTGGCTGGTTGAGCGGGATAAACATCCCACCGCTCTCGGCCAGCATTCCGTACAGCTTGTTTTCCATCTCTCGAACGACCGGTTTGAGCTTGGAATCGGCGATGAGGTTCTTGGTTTCGCCAGGGTCGCTGCGTATGTCGTACAACTCGTCGGTGTCCCAAAGTCCGTAGTAGGTGATGTACTTGTAGCGATCGCCGCGCAACGCAAACACCGTGGGCGATTGCGGGAAGTTTTTCTCCCAGTAATAGACATAGAGAAAATAGTCGCGCCACGAAATGTCCTTGCCTTGGCCAAGCGGGATGAAGCTTTGGCCGTCCATGTAGCTGGGCGTCTTGATGCCGGCGGCCTCGAATACAGTCGGGGCGATGTCGATGTTGGCGACGACCTCCTCGACCACTTGGCCGCCCCCGAAGAGCGCCGGGCACTGCATCACCATCGGCACGCGGATGGAGGTCTCGTAGGCTACCCGCTTGTCGATCAGACCGTGTTCGCCAAACATAAACCCGTTGTCGCCCATGTAAATCACCAGCGTGTCGTCGTGTACGCCCATCTCCTTGAGCGTCTTGAGCACCCGGCCAATGCTGTCGTCCACCGCGAGAAACGCCTCACAGTAATCCTTGTAAAACTTCTCGACGTCGATGCCGCTGTGGTACGCGAAGTCGACGCCGTGCCAACTGTTACGCTGATCCTTCAGCCAACGCGGCTTGCCGTCGTAGTTCGCCGGCGAGTCGGCCTGCGACCTGGGCGGCACAACTTTCGCACCTGCATACGTGCCGCGATGCCGCTCGGCCGGCGTGAACTGTGCGTGCACCGCCTTGTGAGAAAGGTACATGAAAAACGGCTTGTCCCGCTTGCGGCTGCGCAGCCAGTCCACCGCGTAATCAGTCAACTCGTCGGTGATGTACCCTTTCTGAGGCACCTTTTTTCCGTTGACGTTGAGGCCGTTGCGCGACGGTAGATACGTGCCCTGACCGCGAAAGCTCACCCAGTGGTCGAACCCCGGCCGGGGCTGGTCGGTGCTGCCTCCCATGTGCCACTTGCCGATGTACGCCGTCTCGTAGCCGGCCTTCTGTAAATGTTGTGGAAAGAACACCGTCCCATCCGGCACGAGCCGGTTGTTGTCAATCACCCGGTGCTTGTGCGTGTACAGCCCGGTGAGGATCGATGCCCGGCTTGGGGAACACAGTGATGTAGTGACGAACGCATTTTTCAAGTGCACACCGTTCCGGGCCATCGAGTCGAGGTGCGGCGTCTTCAAAAACGGATGACCCATGAAGCCCATCGCGTCGTAGCGATGATCGTCGGTCAGGATGAAAACAACGTTGCGCGGCTTGGCTTCAGGCACGCGCTCTATGGCCAGCTTGTCGTCAGCAATCGCCTGGCCAAGCGCAGCTAAGCCAACTACAGCGGAAAAAAATATTCGGATGTTTTTCATGGTAAAAAGGAAACGGCTGCAACGCCGCAGTTCAGCAGGGGAGTGTGGCTCCGCCGCTCCGCCCTGTAAAGCCGGAGTGCGGCTAATCGCGGTGGAGGCGCCAAAACTGGACGCGCCCTCCTACCCGCAGGAAGGTGGACACCGTGCCGCCGTTGCCAACCACCGTTTCGACCGTCTCCCAGTTCTCGAGGTCGGATGATTTTTGCAGTAGAAACTCATCGCCGTCGGTGCCCTCCCACTCGATCTCCACAGCGCGATGTATGCCGATAAGTCTGCCTGTGGCTTCCCCGCTACCGCCGCCCTCCCCAACAATCACAGGATCATCGGTTGGATTCTTTTTAGGCAAGCGTGTGGCTAACTCGATATCCAGTTCATCCACGTCCACATCCTCAAAGATTTTCTGGAAGCCATCGATAAAATAATACTGCGTGCCACCCTTTTCGGCATAAGCGCGAATCGACACATAGTAGTTCATCCGCGTTTTGCGCTCGGCCGAGAAATGAACGTCGAGCAGCGAGTGTGCCTTGGTGCTGAGATCAAGGCCTTTGAACTCCACCTGGTCCACCAGCGTCGCCGGCGCATCGGCGAGCCACGGATCGTACTCATACAGCCGAGCGTCCACATAGATACCAAGCATCTTCTGCTTCGTCAGCGGGAAGGTCAGGTTCACATCCGCCTCGAGCGGCGCCGCATGCAGCTTGGCCAAGCCAGCTGCAAAGAAGGCTACAAATAAAAATAGTCGCATATTCATCGTCGCAGAGACGTCAGGCCCACCGAAGCGTTACACCTCATCCAGGGGCGCGGTTGCGTCGCCGAAGGCTTTTTTGTGGACGTCCATTTTGTCCATCATGCTGAGGAAAAGGCGGGACATTTGGCGGTCGGACTTGCCGAGGTAGTCCAAGTTCTGGCCGCCCTTGATACGGCCACCGCCTCCACCGAGCATCACGACCGGGAGCTGGTTGGCGTCGTGATGGCCGTTGACCATGCTGGAGCAGAGCATCAGCATCGTGTTGTCGAGCGCGGTGCGTTCGCCCTCCTGTATTTTATCCAGTCGTCCGGCGATGTAGGCCATTTGCTCGAGGAAAAACTGGTTCACTTTCAACCAGTCGTCCGTGTCGCTGTGCGAGAGCAGATGATGAATCATGTAGTCCACACCAAGGTGCGGGAAGCGCAGCGTGCCGTGGTCGTTGTTCAGCTTGAGCGTGCAGATGCGCGTGGTGTCGGTCTGGAACGCCAGCACGAGCAGGTCGCTCATCAGCCGCATGTGCTCGACGATGTCCTGCGGGTAGCCGTCCCGCGGGCGCGGGATGTCCGGCTTGGCCAGGGTGGGCCGCCAGCCTTGCAGTTCGCCGCGTTTGCCGGCGCTCTCGATTCGTTGTTCGACCTCGCGGACGGAGTTCAAATATTCGTCGAGCTTTTGCTGGTCGAGTCGGCTGATGTTGCGGCGCAAATCCCTGGCATCGGACAGCACGGCGTCGAGCACACTTTGGTCGCCGGCCTGCGCCTTGTTTTTGAACATCTCGTCGAACGCCAGCGCGGGGTAAACCTCGAGCGGCGTCGGCGTAGTCGGGCTGCTCCACGAGATGTGCGAGCTGTAGAGCATCGAGTAGTCCTTGTGCACCGAGGGGTTCGCCTTCTCGCAACCAAGCACAAGGCTCGGCAGCTTGGTCCGGTGCCCGATGTGCTGCGCCACCAATTGATCGACGCTGGTGCCGGACTGGATCCGCCCGCCCGAGGCCAACGGCGCGCCGGAGAGCAGGTTGCCGGTCTGCGAACTGTGGATGTTGCCCTTGAGCGCCTCGGCATTGTACAGGCCTCGGATGAACACCATCTTGTCGCGAAACTCGTTAAGCGGCGTGAGCACTTTGCCCAGCTCCATGTCGGCGCCCTCGCCCTTGGCCCACCATTCGTGCCGGTGATAACCGCAGCCGGAAAACAGGATGGCCATGCGCGTCGGTGCCTCGCTGGACTGCTTGGCATCGAGCTTCGTGTCGCCCCAGACGCGGCGCGATTCCATCCACGGCAACGCCATCGACGCACCCAGCCCGCGCAGCATCGTGCGGCGGGAAAGTTGGTAACGCATCTTGTTCATATCGAGTTTAGCCCTTCCGTTCATGCTAAATTGGTTGCGGTCACAATCAACCTTCATCTTTGGCCAGACGCCCTCGGATTTTGCGAAACTGCTCGCTGGTGACGATCGTCTCCACCGCTGCGCTGAAACGGAAGTCATTTGCCTTCAGTCGCTCCTGCATTTCTTCGAGCAACAGAAAGTCGGACAACGCCACCTCGCGGCCAAGCGCGTAGCCAAGCAGTTTGCGGCAAAATTGCGCCAGCACATCGTCGAACCGGTCGGTGGCCAGATAGTGACGCAGACCGTCGATGCCCTCGACGCCAGTGCCGTCCACCAGCCTGGTTTTGGTGTCAACCGCCTTGGGCCGAAACCGCCCGATGGCGTCGTACTGCTCGAGCGCAAAGCCGAACGGGTCGATGAGTTTGTGGCACTTGGCGCATCCGGGGTTTGAACTGTGTTGCTCAATCAACTCCCGCGCGGTCAGCCCTTTCGGCACGCTTTCCGGCAACTGCGGCACGTTGGCCGGCGGCCTCGGCAGGCGCTCGCCAAGCAGCGTCTCGTAAACCCAGTTGCCGCGCAGGATCGGGCTAGTGCGCGACGCGCCGGAGTTGGCCGCCAACACCGTGGCCAAGCCGAGCACGCCGCCGCGCCCCCTGGCCTGCACGCCATCGACCCGCCGCCACTCGCTTCCGAGCACGCCGTCGATGCCGTAGAGCTTGGCCAAGCGCTCGTTGAGAAACGTGTGATCGGCGCTCAGCAAATCCAGCACCGGGCCGTCGTTGCGAAACATGTCCTCAAAAAAACGAACCGACTCCTCGTACATCGCGCCGCGCAGTTCCGGGAACGTCGGATAAAGCTTCTCGTTCTTGTCGTCGTTTTGGTCGAAGCCGCGAATGTGCAGCCACTGGCAGGTGAACTGCTCGGCCAGGCGCCGCGTGCGCGAGTCGCGCAGCAGGCGCCGCGTCTGCGCGAGCAACGTTTTGTCGCCGGTCAACTCGCCGTCGTCGGCTACGCGGCGCAGTTCCGCATCCGGCAGCGACGACCACAGGAAGTAACTCAGCCGCGTGGCCAACTCGGCGTTTGTCACCGCCACCGACTTCGCGCCACCACCCGCTTTCTCACGGCGATACAGAAACGTCGGCGAGGTCAGCACCCGGGCGATCGTCAATTGAATCGCCTTCTCGTGCGGAATCTCGCGCTCCCGCAATCCGCGATACAACGCCCGCAATACCTCCTGCTCTTCACCACTCAACGGCCGCCGCCACGCGCGCCCCGCAAACTCCAGCACACTGTAAAGATGCCTCGGCTCGTCCGCCTCGAGGCGTTCGCGAAAGGCCGCAACCCGTTTCATCAACGGTTCCCTGTACGGCTTCCACGCGATGACCAGATCCGGCCGGTCCTGAGTCGAGAACTCGACGATCTGCTCGTACGCTACCTCCACCTTGAACGGCTCCCTGGTGATGTAGAGCAACTCGTCCCAAAGCCGGTCGAGTTCCCCCTTTTGCTCGTCGCTGAGCATGAGCCGTTGCAGCGGCTCGTCCTCGCGGAAGTACAGCGCCAGCGTCACCACCTCGTCCACCGGCACAATTTTTGGGTAACAAATCGACGCCGGAAACAGGTCGCGAAAATTGTCCAGGCCAGCCGCTAACCGCTTCTCCGCTGCGCTGCCAGCGGCGACGACAATCGGCCGTCCCGGTGAGAGCCCGCGCGGCTGCGGCTTGGCCAAGCCGGCCGTAAGTTGGACGCTGCCTTTCTGGCCGTGCTCCGGGTCGAGTTCACCGGAGAGCACCAGCGTACGGCCCTCGGCCAACTCCGCCGGGATGTGCAGCTCGACAATCGCCGGCGCCTGCACGATTAGGTCCGCCGTGACCACCGACGAGCCAAGCGGATGTTTCCCAAACCGCTCGTCCGGCACGATCGATTTGAGCACGTTGCCATAGCGGCGCGGCACCGGGATTTTTTGGAGATGCTTGAACAACATCGCGTCGGGCGAACCCGGCTTGGCCGGTGCCATGCCGGTGGCCAGCGCCTCAATGCGCCGAGCCAGGCCGGTTCGCTTGGCCGCGTCCGTCTCCGCCTTCCAACTCGCCAGCAGCGACCCGGCCGGTGCCGTCATTGAGCCGCCGGACGCCCTGGTCACGTCCGCGACGTTGCCGCTGAAAAAATGCCAGACACCGGCGTTGCCGTGACTGTCTTTCAGTGGATTACTCTCGAGAATGTTCCCCGAAATGTCCGCGGCAACATCCCACACGCGCCGGCCGCCGCCGGGCTCGGTGATGGTCATGTCAACGTGCGTCAGGTCGCACGAGTGGTTGCCCTGCCTCGGCCCGATGGCGAGTTGGATCACTTCGCCTGCCCGCACCGACACGGTTTTGGCGGCCAACTCCGACGAGCCGTTCACCCCGAAATCGCCGTGCCCGAGGTTGCCCACCCTGCGGCTGTTTCGATGCTGTACCCACCACTCGACGCCGTTGCCGCAACTGTGCGCGTCGGCGATCCTGGCCGACACCGACACGATGCCATCGATCGGGCTGCGCCAGCCAACCGCCACGTACTGCGTCGGCGACGGGTGCGCCACCACCGCATGCGGCCGTGCGGTGCCGGGGATGCGCACTTCCGTGTCGGACGAGTTGGCCGCGACGGACGGCGTGCCTAAGGTTCCCCAGCCGTTCACGAAATCGTAACCGCCACTCTTCAGCATTTTCCGGGTGAACAACCCGTCAATCGTCACCGGGCCGCCGGGGCCAAGCGCGAGGTAATCGAGCCAGGCCACCAGCATGTCGGCATCCACCCCGTGCCGTTTGGCCAGGGCGTCGATGTCCGGCTCGTCGCCGGTGGTCTCCGCGGCAGCGGCGAGGAACTTGGCTGTATTGGCCAGCGTCTCGCGACGCAGCTTGGCCAGACGTCCGGCCAAGCCAGGCACGTCGCGCATCGGGAGATCCGCCTTGCCACCGCCGACCAGTCGGGGGTTGCGCCAGCGAACAAAGTCATTCTCGCTTCCGTCGCCGGCATCGCTGGCGGCGAGGTACACCACCACGTCGCTTCCGTCTGCCGTCGGCTGGAGTTCCAGGCTGAAATCCACGCTGGATTGCGTGATGCTTTTCGGGTTCATCCAAGCGGTTGGCCCGCCCTGCCGGCCGATGTGGCCGATCGGGTCGAACCGCCACAACGCCTGCTGCCACCGTTGCACTGCATCGACGACCGGCTTCAAGTTGTCATCCGCTGCCGCCCGCCAGCGCGCGCGGATGTTGTTCAGCAGAAACGAACCGGACGGGGCATCGGCGCGGGTGAGCATCGTCCAAAGCGAACCAAGATACTTCGCGTTAAGTCCGCGCGTGCGCGCAACCGCCGTGACCGACTCGCCGCCCTTGGCCAGCGCGTCGCGATCGGCGAGCGTCGCGGCAAAATAGGGCTCGAGCGGAATGCTGCCGTTGCGGTTGATCACGTTGGCCTTGGCCTCGGCGGAGTCGTCCCAGTTGTCACCGGCGTTGCTGCGACCAGCCACGTGTTGCGCGTAAAAATTCTGGATTTGGGCCATCAACCCGTCGGCCCGGTCGCGCTCGGTAACGTGCTCCGAGAACCGGATGCCGTCCGGCAGCAGCATGGCGTGCTGCGCGACCTCCTTGCCGGCGTCGAGAAATTTGCCCACGAGCGCGGGCGACATCACCAGCGCATCGCCGGCATTGGTGAACCCCTCGCCCGCCGCACCGTCGATGGGGAATTCGCGAGTGGGGTTCAGCGAGGCAACGCCGGTGAGGTCGCGGACGGAGTAGTTGTACTCGTCGTTGTTGAGCCGCCGCAACGCCACCCGGCCGGGGTCGCCCGCCCGCGCCCTGGCCTCCTCGAGC
>JABGZB010000436.1 GCA_018674955.1 Verrucomicrobiota bacterium
AGGAAGCGATTTATATGATACATGGCCACCAACCCACCGAATAAAATGACATAGTTTCATAGTTGGAACCTCGTCAGCTTCGGCTGGCGGCGGTTTTTGACTACTCGCACGACCAATGCGATGTTTATTTAGCTAGTAGCTTTCATCAAGAGGCAAAGTTGCTAGTCGTCCCCGTCAGCAACAACTCGGTAGCTGCTGCCGGGGTCTTCGTAAACACGGCGGAAAGACGCATGAAGAATTGAAAGCTGAAGGAAAATGAAACACCTAAAACGTAAACTCACTGTCAGTTTCAATATTATCTTATTCGTGTCGGTGTATTTTCTTCCAATTACACTATCAAATGCTCGTCCTTGGCGAGTTGAACAAATCCCGAACGGAAATAAATTTGGATGTCTTAATTGCCATAACTCTTCATATGGCGGATCGCTAAACTCCTTTGGGCTTTCGGTTGAATCAGTGGTTGGTCGTGGAAGTAGGGCTTCTTTCTGGAACAGCGTGTTAGCATCCAAGGATTCTGATGGTGATGGTTCAAGCAATGGTGAAGAACTCGGCGATCCCGATGGTGATGGCAAATCAACTGACGGGGCTGAAATTACCAATCCTAGTAATCCAGAAAGTAAACCCCAAAAACCGGTTGAACCGGTGGTTCCTGAACTAGATATACAAAAATCAAAGTCTCCTTTCAGCTTTAATTTTGAAACCGTTAAAGGTCAGAAATATGAGGTGCAAGCAACCAATGATTTAAGGAATTGGAATCTTGTGGTTACGATTGAAGGGACAGGTTTAGAAATAATGTTTACAGATTATCGAGAAGCTCTTTTTTTACGTCAATTTTATCGTGTGAAAGTGAAGAATTGAAAGCTGACGGGAAGTGAAACTACAAATTGGGAATCACACTTACCGCTTCCCGTAGCCTCTCCAGTTCAAGGTGAGTGTATTTCTCGTTCATTGCGTCAGAACTGTGCCCTCGGTTCGTCCCACTGGCTCACCGAGCAGGATCCGGCGGGAGAACAACTCGCCAACACCCACCGCGCGGAGTAACTTGCTCAAGCGGTTGGTTTAATGTTTTTCGTCCGAAAGCAATACGTTTGGCTTCCTACGCTGCGATGCATCGGCTGGTTCGCCATGGTCGCCCTCCTTGGCCAGGTGCCTGGGCAGGCGGAACTGGTTCGCAAGGCCAATACCACTTTCATTTACCCCAATAATCCGCAACTGTTCGACTATCACTCGCGCAACGCCCTGCCCGGGATCACCTTCGAGAAGCCAATTTGCATTCGCGCCAGCGAGGCCAACGGCGGCGAGTTGTTTGTTGCCGAGCAAACCGGACGCGTCTGGCGTGTCACAAACCTCTCCGCCCAACCGGTGAAATCCCTGTTTCTCGATTTGTCGGCGCGGGTTTATCACAAGTCGGAGAGCGGCTTTCTCGGTTTCGAACTGCATCCGCAGTTTGAAAAAAACGGGTTCGTGTACGTTTTTTACACCTACCTGACGACGACCGGGAGCAACGATGGAATGCACGACCAGCTGTCACGTTTTCGTTTCAAGGGGAAAGTCGGCTCGGCGATCGACATCAAAACTGAGGCGGCGATGTTCACGCAGTTCGACCAGCACACCGACCACAACGGCGGCGATCTGCACTTCGGCCCGGACGGTTACCTGTACGTGAGCCTCGGCGACGAAGGCGGCGGCTATGACCAATACGGCAACAGCCAGCGAATCGACAACGACTACTTCGGCGGCATCCTGCGGATCGATGTTGACCAGCGGAGCGGCAACCTCAAGCCCGCCCCGCACGCCGGCCTGCACGGGAACTATCTCGTGCCAAGCGACAACCCGTTTGTCGGCGCGAAGACCTTCGCCGGCGAACCGGTGGACGCGGCGAAACTTCGGTCGGAGTTTTGGGCGGTCGGCCTGCGCAACCCGTGGCGCATGGCGTTCGATCCCGACACCGGCAAACTGTACACCGGCGACACCGGCGACCACGTGCGCGAGGAGATCAACCTTATTGAGCGCGGCGGCAATTACGGCTACCCCGTTTTCGAGGGCACGCCGGAGGGGCCGAGGTTCGATCCCACCGCCAAGCGCGATGACTATATTTTCCCCGAGGCCGAGTACGGCCGCTCATACGGCAACGACGTCGCCGGTTTCCTCTTTTATCGCGGCGACCGGCCGGCGAGCCTCGACGGGCACATTGTATTCTCCGATTTCTCGAGCGGCTGGATCGGCGCGGTGGATTTCCGCAGCAACGCCGACGACCAACGCCCGATCCGCTGTCTGTTTTGGGATGACAACATTTCAACACTGGGCACGCATCCGCTAACCGGCGACATCCTACTTGCCGATTGGCGCGAGGGGACGATCAAGAAAATCATCACCGGTCGCGACCCCGACGCAACGCCCCTGCCAGAAAAACTCAGCGACCTTGGCTTGTTCCGCAACCTGGCCACGCTCGAGCCCCACGACGGCATCGTGCCGTACGAGGTGGCCACACCGTTGTGGTCGGACGGCGCGCACAAGCGGCGCTGGTTCAGCGTCGCCAACTTGCAGTCGAAAATTCATTTCAACGCCTACAAGCCATGGTCTTTCCCCGGCGGCGCCGCTTGGGTGAAACATTTTGAACTCGACGTCATCGACGACGGCTTGGCCAAGCGCAAACGGCTCGAGACGCGCATCCTCTACAGGACGCCATGGTATTGGTACGGCACGACGTATCGCTGGAACGACGCGCAGACCGACGCCACGCTCGTGCCACCCGACGGCGAGTCGGAGGAGTTGACCATCCGCGATGGCGACGGCTTGGCCAAGCTGGTCTGGTCGTACCCCAGCCGTCGCGAATGCCTATCCTGCCACAACTACAAGTCAAGAGGTGCCCTTGGTTTTTACACCGCGCAGCTGAACCGCTCAATCGATTACGGCGACGGCACAGAGAACCAGCTCGAAGCCTTATCGCGCGCCGGTTATCTTGACCGTGAGATCACCGACCCGCACACCTACCCGGCGCTCGCGCCGTTGGATGACGAGACCAAGTCGCTGGAGTTTCGGGCCGTGTCGTACATCGAGGCCAACTGCGCCAATTGCCATCGGCCTCACCTCACCGGCATTGCACAGACTCTGTTCGATGCTCGCACAGAAACGCCAATCTCATTTTCGCACCTGATCGGAGGCAAGCCACACAACGATTTTGGTGACGGGCGGCGGCGTTTTATTCACCCCGGCGAACCGGATCTGTCGGTGGTTTACAATCGCATGGCTACGCCGGGGCTGCACCGAATGCCGCCTCTGGCATCGAGCCTGCCCGACGATGCCGCGGTGGACTTGATGGCAGAGTGGATTCGATCGGTCGGGGGAAATCATTTCGCCGGCAACGCAGCAGCAGACGCAGACGGCGACGGCCACACAAACTACACGGAGTTCCTGCTCGGCACCGATGCAGGCGACGCCGGCGACAAGACGGTTCCGTTTGTTCGGATCAGCGAAACGCGCAGCGAAATCGAGTTCGTGCTTCCGGCCAACCGCGACGTCACCGTCTTCGCCTCCGACTCGCTTGGCAGCGGTACTTGGCATCCGGTCGAGGGCGTGCAATTCGATCGCTACTCGAACAACCGACAGATTATCCGAGTTCGCGAAGCACTTGGCCAACAACGCTTTTACCGCGTCGAAATTCGAGAGCCATGATCAACGGTCGCGCAGTAGCCACATCTTCAGCGTGCGGCTGACGAGTGACGGCTTATCGTGATGCACGAAATGGCCCGCGCCCGGGATCGTCACCATCGTCAGGTCGCCGTCGAGCCATTCCCACGTGCGGTTGAGCGCGCCGTGCAGTAGCGCCTTGTCGTCCAGTCCGTGGATGAGCAGCACCGGCATTTTCAGGCGCACCGGATCCGACGTGTCCTCCTCGTACGGCGGACGAGGGTAGTTACGCTTGTAATAATTCAACATCGCCTCGAAGTCGGAACGCTTCATCGCCTCGATGTATTTTGCGCGCTTGGCCTCGCCCTTCACCCAGCCGGCCAAGCGCTCTGCAGTCAGCAGCTTGTGCGCGCCCGGCAGTTGAAAAGCCCGCGCGTATTGGCTGTTGCGCTGCTGGTCGGGGTTGTTGGCCAACTCGCGGTTCAGCCCTTTCGGGTGCGGCAAGTTCAGCACGGCCAAGCGGTCAGTCATCTCCGGTTTGCTCATGGCAAAGCTCCACGCCACCATACCGCCCCAGTCGTGCCCAACTATCACCGCCTTCTTTTCGCCCATGTCACGGATCACAGCGGCGACATCGGAAACCAATTTCGAGATGGCGTAATTGTCGAGGCCCATGGGCTTGTCGCTGCGGTTGTAGCCGCGTTGGTCGATCGCCGCCACGCGATGGGTCGATTGCAGCGCCTTGATTTGTTCATTCCACGAATACCAAAAATCCGGAAAGCCGTGGATCATCACCACCAACGGCCCGGAGTCGCCGGCCATGA
>JABGZB010000437.1 GCA_018674955.1 Verrucomicrobiota bacterium
AGCGAGAAGGTCAGCTTACCACCGGTGATCGATTTGCCGGTTGTGCCGCCGGTGAAGGTAACCGTGTCGCCGTCGCGTGCGCCGTCGTATTCGCGTTTCTCCGATGTGCTGTCGTAGCCCGCGCCGGGCAAGCCGCCGGGGTAGAGCACCACCTTGAACTTGCCGTCGCCGAGCGCGATGACCTGCGCGCCGACGTCGAATTGACCGGCCAGCAATCCGGCGTATTCGCCTTGGAACGCGTAGTCGACATCGACCTTGGCCGGGTCGGCAGCAGCCTCATTCTTGGCCGCGGAAACGGGAATCAGCCCGGCCAGTAGGATACCGGTGGCGAGGCACATCGGGAGTCGTGTAACAGTAGTCATGGTACGTAGACGCAATCGGTATCCCGCTTGGCCAAGCGAGTCAACTGAATTTGGCCAAGCGCGTTTTTTTCTTTCATCACCGACAGTTTTGTCGATGATCCGCGGGCTGTTTTTTACGCATGAAGATTGTTCTCGCATACTCAGGAGGGCTCGACACCTCCGTTCTGTTGTCCTGGATCAAGGAAAAGTACTCCGCCGAAGTCATCGCGTTTTGCGCGGACATTGGGCAGGAGGAGGAAACCAAGGGTCTCCGGTCGAAGGCACGCAAGACTGGCGCGTCGGATATCTACATCGACGATCTCCGCGAGGAGTTCGCCACCGATTTCATTTTCCCGATGATGCAGGCCGGTGCGATTTACGAGGGGCAGTATTTCCTCGGCACCAGCATTGCGCGGCCGTTGATCGCCAAGCGGATGGTGGAGATCGCCCGCAAGCACCGCGCGCAGGCCATCGCCCACGGCGCCACCGGCAAGGGCAACGATCAGGTGAGGTTCGAGTTGGCCGCCGCCGCGCTCGCGCCCGATCTCGAGATCATCGCGCCGTGGCGGGACGAGGAGTTTCGTAACGAGTTCCCCGGGCGGAAGGCGATGATCGATTACTGCGTAGCCAAAAAAATCCCGGTTGAGGCCAGCATGAAAAAGCCGTACTCGATGGATCGCAACCTTCTCCATATTTCGTTCGAGGCCGGCATGCTCGAAGATCCGTGGCTCGACGCCTCCGCGCCGAAGTACAAAGGTATGTACAAGCTGAGCGTATCGCCCGAGGACGCGCCGAATAGGCCAGAGTACGTCACGGTGGATTTTGAAAAAGGCAACTGCATCGCCGTCAACGGCCGGGCGATTTCGCCGCTCAAGGTGATGCAGACACTCAACCGGCTCGGCGGCAAACACGGCATCGGCCGGGTGGACATGGTGGAGAACCGGTTCGTCGGCATGAAGTCGCGCGGCGTCTACGAGACGCCGGGCGGGGCGATCCTGCACGCAACACATCGCATCATGGAGTCGATCACGATGGATCGCGCGGTAATGCACCTGCGTGACTCGTTGATCCCGAAATATTCCGAGCTGGTTTACAACGGGTTCTGGTACGCGCCGGAGCGGGAGGCGCTGCAGGCGCTCGTCACCGAGAGCCAGCAAAACGTCTCCGGCACCGTACGGGTGAAGCTGTACAAGGGCAACGTGATCGCCGCCGGGCTTAAATCGCCGGTCAGCCTGTACAACCCGGACATCGCGACGATGGAGGCTGACCCGACTGACGCGTACAATCAGGACGACGCCACCGGGTTCATCCGGCTGAACGGCCTGCGGCTGAAGGTGGCGGCCAAGGTGGCCAAGGCTCGGCGCTTAGCCAAGAGCAAGCGCTGACTTGGCCAAGCGGAGGCAGCCATGAGCCGACTTTTGCCATGCCGAATGTGCGGGAACAACCTGAGCCCTCAGGCGACGTTCTGCCCGCAGTGCGGCCATCCCCAAGTTGGCACGGAGCAGGAAGCATCCAAGCCAAGTGGCGTGGCAGACATGAGCGGCGCCGGGCTGCGCGAGCTGATGGCGATCATCGAGCAGAACCTCGAGATTCTCCGCAGGACAGCCATCCACGGCAGCGGCGAGATGAAAGAGCTGGCCGTTGCCCTGCTACAGGCCAAGGGGCAGAACCTGGATCCGGGAAATGCGCCCGAGGATGCCCCCGATGAGAGCCAACCGTTTGACACGCCGATGTTCCCGAAATTCCCGGGAGAGGGCGATCTGCCGGCTGAGGATTAATTGAACGCCCGGCCAACGTGCTTCTTGCCGCTATTTTCCTGAATGTAGCGGGTCAGGATTTCCACCGCCTCGTCCACGTCGTCGGTCAGCGTCATTAGCTCGATGTCGCCCGGGCTGATCTGTCCGTTGCACTCGAGCGTTTTTTTTGCCCAATTGAGCAGCCCTCGCCAGTGTTTTTTGCCGAACAGGATCATAGGGAACGGCTCGATGCGCTTCGTCTGTATGAGTGTTGCCACTTCGAACAACTCATCCAGCGTCCCGAAGCCGCCCGGCATGTAAACGAACCCGAGGCTGTACTTCACGAGGCAAACTTTTCGCGAAAAAAAGTAGTGAAAATTAATCGGCAGATTGGCGTACTTGTTGCCGCACTGCTCGAAAGGAAGCTCGATGTTCAGGCCCACCGATGTGCCCTTACCCTGTGCAGCTCCCTTGTTTGCAGCCTCCATGATGCCCGGGCCACCGCCGGTGATTACTGGCACGCCGGCTTTGGCCAGTTTTTTGGCCATCGCCACCGATTGCTGGTAGTAGGGGTTGCGCGGTTTGGTGCGGGATGAGCCAAAGATGGTGACACTCGGCTCGAGCCGGGAGAGTTCTTCGAACGAATCGACGAACTCAGCCATGATCCGGAAAATGCGCCAGGGATCTTCACGCGTGAACGGCGACTCCTTTCTGTGATTGTCTGCCATGCCGGCAGCGTAGCCGCTGGGCGCTGAAAAGCACCCTTTTTCCGTAAACCGGTTTCTGGAAATTACTCGTCGAGCTCTGCCACGGTCATACGGAAGAACCTGGCCGGGGTCGCGGTATCCGGGGTGAATGCCATATCGCCGACGCCGTCATAGGTGTCCACCGACTCGACGACTTCCCAGTCGGTGAGGTTGGCCGAGGACTCGATGGTGAACTCGAGCAGCGGCGCAAGGTCGCCGGTGCCGTACGGGCCGGTCACCCGGATGACGCGCTGGCCGTCGTCGTCGATGGCGAAGTCCAGGTGGGTTTGCGCCTGCAGGAAGTCAACTGTGTCGAGTTTTTCAGCGGTGGCGGCGATGTCCAGCGGTGTTTCGCCGGTGTCGCTGAGCAGATTGATGTCGGTGCCGAAAAAGAGGTGAAGCGCCACCATATCGTTGTCACCCGCACCCGCAGCCTGATGGATGGTGATTTTCGGACCATTGACGCCGCCGGCTTCGATGATTAGCTCTGCTATATCAAGGTTTTCATATGCCTCAGCCACGTCCAGCGCAGACCAGTTCCATACATCCAGCGTGTTCACGTTGGCATCGAACTCCAACAAAACCGCAGCCACATCGGTCAGGCCCTGCCCTGCGGCAACGTTCAGGCCGGTTTGTTTCCAGTTATCGATGGCATCCACATCGGCGCCTGCCTCGAGGAGGATTCGGCAGTTGTCGGGATGGTTCAACCCGATGGCGTATGACAGCGGGGTGAAGCCCTGCTCGGTTTTGGCCTCGAGATCGGCCCCCTCGGTCATCATCAGCTTGAGGATTTCCTTGTTGCGAGAGTGGGAGGCATAGTGCAGCGGGGTCTTTGTCGTGTAGGCTGGTTCGTTCACATCGGCGCCGGCCTCGAGCAGTGCCTTGACGGCGTCTATATTGTTGGTCTGGATCGCTGCGATGAACGATATCTCCGCACCGCTCGGGGCGTCGTTCTCCCGGAGAATATCTTCCGCCTCGGCCGACTGCATGATGATGGCCCAGTCCAGCGCGGTGCGCTCGGCCTTGTCCTCAGCGGCAATGTCTGCCCCGCCATCCAGTAGGAGTTGCACGATCTCGGGATGGTTCAGCTCTGCTGACATGATGAGCGGGGTGAAGCCGTGCTCATCGCCGACCTCGAGATTGGCCTCGTGCAAAATGAGCAGTTCGACAACCCCGATGTGCCCCTTTGTCACGGCGAGGAGCAACGGGATATTGCCGAACTCGTCTGCTTGATCGATGTCGGTGCCAGCATAGATGTGGAGTTTAACGCCGATCACTTCGTTGTTCCACGCGAGAACATGAATGCTGTCCTCGGGAGGCTCCACCGCCGACCCGGCCTCGAGCAGCAGGTCGATGATTTCATCCTTCGAACCGGAAATCGCTAGGTCCAGCGGTGTCTTATTCTGCGTGTTGGCCACGTCTGGGTCTGCGCCGGCCTCAAGCAGGAGGGTTACCACGCCCGGTTTGGTTTTCATCACGCCATAATGCAGCGGCGTGTAACCTGTTTCGTTTTGCTCGTCCAGATCGGTCTCCGCAGCGATGTGGGCCTCTATCGCCTCAAGGTCGCCGTCGGAGGCTGCTTTCCAAATGGATTTTTCCGGTGCCTCCTGAGGCAGCCCTTGGGAGGGGAGAACGAGAAGGGCGCAGAATACGCCGATAGCGGCCGGGTTCCTTTTCATCTGGCGAAGACGTTACGCCTCGAAGACTCCGATGCAAGCCGCATTCGGGAGACTATGTCCGGTTAACCCGCGCTAGCACCGCCTTGAATAATTCGGCACCTCCTCGAGGGTCACTCCTCGTATAGTTGAAAGTACCGCATCCTAGATGCCGTGGTCATTCGACAGCAGCAGGGCCAGATCGGTCTCGCGTTTGGCCTCGCGGAGCTACGTAGATAAAAAAAAGCTGCCTTCAATTTATATGCAGGACAGCCTTGATAACGCCTGTCTCGGGCTTGAGCCAATTCGGGAATTCGGGAATAAAATCATCATAGCTCGCCTGATGCGAAAGCCACGGATCGGTATCAATCACACCATCCTCAATTAGGCTGATGATTCGCTTGAAATCCCCCGGCACAGCATTGCGCGAGGCTTTAATCGTGAGTTCCGGCCGGTGAATGGTCACATGCTTGAAGGAGAGTTCCTGGGTGGTGATTCCCACATACAAGACCTGGCCCGTGAAAGACACATATTGAAAGGCGTTGGACATAGAGACATGGCTCCCAGTGGCGTCAATGACCGTAATCGGCAATTCCCCACCATTGACTTCACGTAGACGATCCGCTTCCGTGCCATCATTCTTGAACACAACCGTGTGATCCACTCCCAGCTTCTCCTTGCAAAACTGCAGGCGCGTCTCGTTCATGTCCATCACCGTAATCTCGGTCTTGGCGACCTTCAGAAATTCAATTGCCGCCATCCCAATTGGCCCGGCACCGATCACCAGCACCTTGTCGCCTGAGCTTGAAGCGGATCGGTTCACACAGTTACAGCCAATGGCCAGCGTCTCCACCAAGGCTAGCTGCTCCATCGTCAACTTCTCTGAAGGATGTAGCTTGCGTGCCGGCAACACTAAGCGCTCGCACATGCCGCCGTCCTTGTGCACTCCGATGACCTCGAGTGACTCGCAGCAGTTCGTCGCACCCTTCTTGCAAGCGTAGCATTCTTCGCAGTTCATGTAGGGCTCAATAGAGCAGTTATCACCTGCCTTCACATTGGTCACACCCTCGCCCACCGCCAGCACCTGCACGCCCAGCTCATGGCCGGGTATCACCGGATAAGTAAAGAAGGGCATCTTACCGAGATAACCCGCTACATCCGTGCCGCAGATCCCGACCCGATGCACCTCCACTAATGCCTCTCCCGTGCCTGGTTGCGCCGGTTCATCAATGTCTGAAGCGATGAAGTGCTCGGGCTTTTCCAGAATGATTGC
>JABGZB010000068.1 GCA_018674955.1 Verrucomicrobiota bacterium
TAAAGGTGCTGTTCACGACGCAAAGTTCCTTCGCCACCCTGGCCGTGTGCGGCAGCAACTCGCTGACCCACACGCCCTGGTCGTTGTTATCGTGCCTCGTGTATTTGTATTTGCTCGGGCAGACCGGCAGCGTCTTTTGTCCGGCCGTCATGCCGGTGATGCGCTGGCCATCGCGGACGTGCTCGGGCAGATCCTTCCCGAACATCTCGCGCATCTTCGGCTTGTGACTCCAGAGATCGTGATGGCTCGGCCCGCCGCTCATGAAAAGATAAATCACACGCTTGGCCTTGGGCGCAAAGTGCGTGCTGCCCGCTTGCCGAGCGGAGTTGGCGAGTAAATCCGGCCCAAGGACATTGGCCAAAGCGGCCGTGCCGAGGCCAAGCGCCGTGCGACCAAACAACTGCCGCCGTGTCATCATCAATTCGGATTCTTTGATTGGGTTCATTTTAAAACATCATCAGCGCCAGGTCGCTGGCGAGGAGGGTTACGGAGAGTTGTGTCCACGCGGCGTGGTCGGTTGTGTTGAGCGATTTATCGCGGGGCACTTCGCCGGTCCCGAGTAGCGCCAAAGCCTCTTTGTCAGCGTCGGCGTAGCGGGTGCGCATGGTTTGCAGCAGATTGACGCAGGCGGTGCGTTCGGCGTCGCTCGGCTCGCGGCAGGCGAGCAGCGTGAAACACAGATCGAGTCGCTCAGTGTCGGTGGTGCGTTCTTTCAGCAGTCGCTCAGCGAACATCCGGGCCATCTCGATGCGCTGGGTTTCGTTGAACAGGCCAAGCGACTGCAGCGGCGTGTTGGTGCGCGAACGATTCACGCAACTCGTCTCGCGGCTCGGCGCGTCGAAGAGCATCATCATCGGGTGCGGGCTGGTGCGCTTCCAGTAAACGTACAGGCTGCGGCGATAAACCATCCGGCCTTTGTCCTGCTGATATTGCTTCGTGTTGCTGCCGGGATGGGCGAGTGCCTTCCACAGGCCGGCCGGCTGGTACGGCTTCACGCCTTCACCGCCCATGTGGGGGTCGAGCAGGCCGCTGGCCCAAAGAGCGATGTCGCGCAGCACCTCGGCGTCGAGCCGGTAGTGCGGGCCGCGAGCCCAGAGTTTGTTCTCGGGATCGTTCACGCCGTCGCGCAGCGCGGAGCCTTGGCGGAAGGTGCGACTGTTCACCATCAGCCGCAACATGTGCTTGAGATCCCAGCCGCTGTCGTGCAACTCGACGGCCAGCCAGTCGAGCAACTCCGGGTGGGTCGGCTGCTGCCCTTGCAGGCCAAAATCCTCCGGCGTGCGGACCAGTCCCGCGCCGAAGACCCGCTGCCAGATGCGGTTGACCAGCACACGGGAGACGACAGGTTGCTCGCGGCTGGTGAGCCATCTGGCCAGGCCAAGCCGGTTGCGCGGTGCACCCTCAGGGAAGGGATTCATCGCCTTGAGCACGTCCGGCTGCAACGGCTCACCGGTGGGCAGGTTGTACTCGCCGCGATCGAGTAGCCGGGTTTTGCGCGGCTTGGCCAAGTCCCTGGCGATGAGCGTGGTGGTGAATTTGGCCGTGGCGTCGGTGCGTTGCTTGATGAGTTGCCCGGCCTCGGCCTGCAAACCAAGCTTGGCCAGGCGGCCCTCCGGCTTGGCCAAGTCGGCGAGCGACTCACCCGGCTTGGCCCCGGCCTTAGCCAACAGCCGGTCGCGCGCCGACTCGAGCTGTGTCCACGCGGCCCACGCGGCTTGGTTTGCGGGCACCTTCAGCGTGGGGCCGTATTCATACTTGTTGCCGTCGAGCGGCCCCTCAGCAGTGTTGTTGAAAAACGCGAGCAACCGATAGTACTCGGTCTGCTCGATGGGATCGTACTTGTGCGTGTGGCAACGCGAACAGAGCATCGTCATGCCGAGGAACACCGTGCCGAGCGTCTCGGTTCGGTCGAAGTTGTTCTTGGCTTGAAACTCCGCCGGGATCGCGCCGCCCTCGGCGGTGGACGGATTCATCCGCACGTAACCGGTGGCGATACGCTGCTCCATCGTCGGTTCCGGCAACAGATCGCCGGCTAACTGCCACTCGATGAACTCGTCGAGTGGCTGGTTGCTGTTGAGAGCGCGCACGACCCAGTCGCGGTACGGATAGATGCCACGTTTGTTGTCGAGGTGCAGCCCGTGCGTGTCGCCGTAGCGCACGGCGTCGAGCCAGTAGCGCGCTTGGTGCTCGCCGTAACGCGGATCGGCGAGAAGCCGCTCGACCAACTGATCGTAGGCGTTCGAGCTGCCGTCGTCCAAAAACGACTGGAGTAACTCCGGCGACGGCGGCAGGCCGGTCAGTACGAGCGCGAGCCGGCGGGCGAGCGTCGGCTTGTCCGCCTCGGCGGCGAAGTCGATGTCGCCGGTGAATTGATTCTCGATGAACGCATCGATGGGGTGATCCTGGCTGGGCGGCGTTGGCCTGGTTGGCGGCACGAACGCCCAATGCTCGGTGTAGCCGCCGCCCTGCAAAACCCAGCGCTTGAGCAGCGCCTGCTCGGCGGCGGTGAGAGTTTTCTCGGCATCCTCCGGCGGCATGGGGTCGTCCGCGTCGTGGATGCGGGCGATGATTTCGCTCTTGGCCAAGTCACCGGGATCGACTGCCCTGTAGCCGCCGAGATCGCTCGTTGCGCCCTCGAACGAGTCGAGCCGCAGCAGATCCTCCTTCCTCGAGTCCGGCCCGTGGCAGATGAAACATTTATTCGACAGGATGGGGAGGATTTCCCGCGAAAAATCCACGGGCGTCTCGGCAGCCGTCGTCGAAAAAGCCACCATGAACACCGAGGCGAGCAAAGTCAGAGTGCGATCCACGTGGGAGAGGTACTCCAAAACTGCCTTTTTTTCAATGAAATGAATCGGTTTAGTCCCGCCAAAAAGTTGATTCGGGGCCAACCGAGTAGCGCACGGCCATTTGCGGCGTGGCGATCGGCACCTGCCCCCGGTGCAGCGACTCGACGCCGGCCAGCGTCATGCCGGAAGTCAGTAACGTGCGCTCGACCGGGTACGGTACTTTGCCGGTGAGTACCGTCTCCTCGATGTGGCGGCAGAGCGGATGGAAAAAATCGGCCGTCGTAGAGCCGTGTCCCGGCATCGGCAGATACATTTGCGTGGAGACGATCTCGCCGGTGTCGGCGCGAAGGCCGGCGTAATTGAAATCCCGGATTTGCGTCAGCACCATCGTCGTGCGGAAGCCGTCGAGGTGCTCGATAAAATAGGCGAGCGAGTCGGGGAAAGTTTTGCGCGCCCAGTCGAATGTGATCTTGCCGGTGTAGTAGCCGCCCTCGA
>JABGZB010000438.1 GCA_018674955.1 Verrucomicrobiota bacterium
CGCCGAGCGCGTCGCCTCGGGTCGACTCCACTTCTTCGGCCATCTCGACGTGCAGACCGACACGCCGCCGAACTGGCAGCGCGACTACCTCGCCGGAGTTGATGTCCCTACCGGCCAGTCGGCGTTCAAGCTCAACCACCGCGAGCTGCCGGACGATGCGGCGATCAAGCCACTCTGGGAGCCAAGCCGCTGGGCTGGCCCCGTGCGCTTGGCCCAAGCCTGCTGGCTGCTTGGCAACCGGCGCAGCGGCGAGCATTGCCTCGACTGGCTCGATGACTGGGTGGCAAACAACCCGCCGTACAGCGGTTGGCACTGGACGAGCGCGCTCGAGAGCGGCATGCGTCTGGTTGCCTTCACTTGGATCGACGCGCTTCTGACAGCGTTCGAAGGACGTGAACCGGGCGACTTGGCCAAGCGACTGGTCAAGCTGCGAGCCGACATTCTACCTGCGCACGTTTGGTTCACCTGGCGGCACCGCAGTTTCGGCTCGTCGGCGAACAACCACTTGCTTGGCGAGTTGTGCGGCCTCGCCTTGGCCAACGCGCGCTGGCCCGGCTTGGCCAAGCTCGGCCCCGACTTGGCCAAGCTCGGCACGCTACTTGAGCGCGAGACGCTGCGGCAGTTTCACCGCGACGGCGGCAACTTCGAGCAGGCGCTCAACTACCAGTTTTTCGCGTGGGAATTCTGCTGGGAAGCCCGGCAGGCGCTCGCTGCCGCCGATGCGTTGCCACCCCCCCGCCGCAATCGCATCGACGCGCGGCTTGGCCAAGCGGCCCGGTTTTTCCGGGAGGTGCAGGTGCCGGCCGCGCCGTGGGATTATGGCGATTCGGACGACGCCTTCGTCGTGCCGTTGTTCGCGGACGAGTCGCACGCCGCCGCCGAGTGGTGGCACTGGATCGCCGGAAACGCCGCCGAGTCGCCGTTTTTGCACCTCATGCGCGGCGCGTTTGATTCGTGCCTGAAAAGCGACGAACCAAAAACAACGCAGGGCGGCTGGCGGATTTTCCCGGACACCGGCATCGCCGTGAACGCGCTGGGGCACTGGAAGGCGCGGCTTGATTTCTCGCCGCTCGGCGCGGGTTCGATGGCGGCACACGGCCATCTCGACGCGCAGCACCTATCGCTCTGGCTCAAGGGCTGCGCGATGGTGATCGATCCCGGCACGGGCGATTATCACGGCAACCCCGAGTTGCGAAACTGGCTCGCCTCGCGCGATGCCCACAACGGCCCGTTCCCGGGCGAGATCAGCCTAGCCAAGCGCGAAGGGCCGTTCCTCTGGTCGGCAGCACACCCCAAGCCACTCCAGAGCCTCGATGGCGGCGTGATGGAAACAGAGATTCGCACCAATGGCGGCGGCCTACTGTCGCGCACGGTCAAGCCGCTGGTCAATGGGCCGGAAGGCTGGCTGGTGAGCGACTCGTTCGAGAGGCGGCTTGGCCAAGCCGGCGAGTTCGTCGTGCGCTGGCAGTTTGCGCCCGGCTGCGAAGTGGAGCGGATCGGCCAGCGGGCTTTCCGGGTGATGAGCGGATCGGCGACGATGCGAGTCGATATCGGCGTCGGTTGGGCGCTGGCCGAGCTGTGGCGGCCAAGCGGCGACGAGACGGCTGGGCAACTCGACGGCATCGTCTCACCGCGCTTCGTGAAAACCGAACACGCACCGTACCTGAAACTGACTGCCAAGCCAGGCGGCAACACCGACCACAAAACCAAGTTCACCGCCGAGGCGAGGCGCGTTTAAAAATAATCCCGTGAAAATCCGCGAGGCGGTTCTTGCCGTTGGCCAAGCGTTGCGGGTAAGTTGAGCGCGTGCCGAAAACGGAATTCGTTCACCTGCATTGCCACACCGAGTTTTCCCTGCTCGACGGCGCGTGCCGTGTGGATCGCCTGATCGACAAGGCGAGCGAACTGGGCTTCGGCTCGCTCGCGATCACTGACCACGGGGCGATGTTCGGCGCAATCAATTTTTACCGCGCCGCCCGTGCCAAAGACATCAAACCGATCATCGGCTGCGAGATGTACGTCGCGCCCGGCAGTCGCCACGAGAAAAAGTCCGGCGCGCGCGGCAAGGAGGCGTATTACCACCTCGTGCTCTTGGCCAAAGACGAGGCCGGTTACCAAAACCTCGTCCGCTTGGCCACCGCCGCGCAGCTTGAGGGCTATTACTACAAGCCGCGCATCGACAAGGAATTGCTCGCCCAACACAGCGAAGGTTTGATCTGCCTTAGTGGCTGTCTCGCAAGTGAGATTCCCCGACTGATTATGGCGGAGGAATTCGACAAGGCACGCGACCAGATCGACTGGTTTAAGCAGACGTTCGGGCCGGAGAATTATTATCTCGAGCTGCACAACCACGGCATCGCCGATCAGGCCAAGGTCAACCGCCAACTCATCCCGTGGGCCGCCGACATGGGGCTCAAGTTGGTGGCGACCAACGATGTTCATTACGTCGAGAAGAGCGACTCGCACGCGCACGACTCGCTGATCTGTATCGGCACGCAGGCGTTGCTCTCGGACACGAACCGCATGCGCTATGTGCAGGAGCAGTTTTATCTGCGCTCGCCGGAGGAGATGGCGGCGCTGTTCGCCGAGGTGCCGGATGCGGTGCGCAACTCGATGGAGATCGCTGCGAAATGCAACGTCGAGATCGAGTTTGGCAAGCTGAACTACCCGGTATTCAACCCGCCGGAAGGCCACACCCGCGAGGGCTATCTGCGGAAGTTTCTGGCGGAGGGTTTTGCGGTGCGCTACGGCATGAAGGTGCGCGTTGACGGCGACACGTTTTTGGTGGAATCGCTTGCCGATGCCAGCCAATTACCCAACTACTTGCCGACAGAGGAGGCCAATCCGGAGGCCAAGCCGGGCCTGGAGGATCCCGCTGTGGCCAAGGCGGTTGGCGAGCTTGTTGAGCGGGTCGATTACGAGTTGGATATCATGCAGCAGATGGGCTACATCAGCTACTTTCTCATCGTTGGCGACTTCATTCGGTACGGCCGGGAGCAGGGCATCACCTGCGTGGCACGTGGTTCGGCGGCGGGATCGATGGTGTCGTATCTGCTGGAAATTTCAAACGTCGATCCATTGAAGTACGGACTGATCTTTGAGCGGTTTTTGAATCCGGAACGGGTCAGCCCGCCGGATATCGACATCGACTTCGCCGACGACCGGCGAGCAGAGATGATCGAGTATGTCCGCGAAAAATATGGGCGCGACTCGGTGGCGCAGATTATTACGTTCGGCACGATGGGGGCCAAGTCGGTGATTCGCGATGTGGGCCGGGTGATGGGACTTAGCTATGGCGAGGTGGATCGCTTGGCCAAGATGGTGCCGACTGAGTTGAAAATCACGCTCAAGAACGCGTTGCTAAAGTCACCTGACCTCAAGGTGGCTTACGACAACGAGGATGTTACACGTGAGTTGATTGACACGGCGTTCGTGCTGGAGGATATCACCCGCAACTCCTCCGTCCATGCTGCCGGAGTGGTCATCGGCGCCGAGCCGCTGGTCAATATTTTGCCGCTCAAGAAGGATGAGGATGGTGCCATCACCACCCAGTACCCGATGGGGCCAGTGGAGGACCTTGGCCTGTTGAAGATGGATTTTCTCGGGCTTAAGACGCTGACGGTCATCCGCAACACCTGTGAGATGGTGA
>JABGZB010000439.1 GCA_018674955.1 Verrucomicrobiota bacterium
ATTGGGTTGCAATCTGGGCATGCAGCGGGACAGTCTTCCGCCGCACGGATGGCCAATCCCAACGCCAAAACATCCACCCTGCCCTGGCTGCTGGCGCTTGGCTTTGCGCTGCTCTTCATCGTGGCGGTGCCGTGGTATTGGGCGGATGGCGGCGAACAG
Source organism: Verrucomicrobiota bacterium (assembly GCA_018674955.1). Classification (GTDB taxonomy): domain Bacteria; phylum Verrucomicrobiota; class Verrucomicrobiia; order Limisphaerales; family UBA1096; genus UBA1096. Next base: position 160 of record JABGZB010000439.1, read on the forward strand.
CCGCTGGTGCTTGGGATGCCGCTTTGGGTGGCAGTGAGCACGGTGGTTTCGTTTCTAATTTCCTGCCTGACGGCTTGGACAGCATTTCGCACTTGGCCAAGCGACGATGACGATGCGGAGGGCGGCTCGTGAGCGACATCCCGCTTGGCCCGGCGGAGCTTGGCTTCATCGCTGTTTATCTCCTGTCGCTGATCGGCATCGGTTACTGCGGCATGCGCGCGCGCACCGAGAACTCACTCAAGGATTTTTACCTCGCCGGATCGGGAGTCGGTTTTCTGGTTTTGGTGCTGACGCTCTACGCCACGCAGTACAGCGGCAACACGTTGTTCGCGTTCACCGGCAAGACGTTCCGTATCGGCTACGCCTGGCTGATGAGTGTGCATTTCATGATGGCGATCATCGTCGTGTACCTCGTGTTCGCCCCGAGGCTGCATCGCTTGGCCAAGCGGGAGAGTTTCATCACGCCGGCGGATTTTCTGGAGCACCGTTTCAGCCATCGCCCGTACACGGTGCTGGCATCGATCACGATGGTTGTGGCCATCGGCAATTATCTACTCGCTCAACTCACGGCGATGGGGCTGCTGCTGCAGGGCATGACCACGTTCGACCCGCGGACGGCATTCGTCGCCGGAGTGATTCTGCTCGCGGTGATCATGCTGGTTTACGAGACGCTCGGCGGCTTCCGCGCGGTGGCGTGGACCGACATGATCCAGGGCGGCATCCTGATGGTGGGGTTTGCGATTCTGCTGTTCGTCGTGCTGGACCACTTTGGAGGGCTGGCCAAAAGCTTCGAGACACTGAAGGAAGCAAGGCCGGAAAAGGTCGCCGCGCCGGATGCGCTGACGATCCGCCGATGGTTCAGCTACATCGTCGTGGTGGGCATCGGCGGCGCGCTTTACCCGCAGGCGATCCAGCGCATTTACGCGGCGCGTAGCGGCAAGGTCCTCCGCAACGGCGTGGCAACAATGGCCTTCCTGCCGTTGACAGCGTCGCTAATCGCGGTGTTGGTCGGCGTCACGGCAGCAGCCTCTCCGGAACTGGCTACGCTGACCGATGCCGACTCCGACCGAGTGTTCGGCGAGGTCTGCCGGATCGTGATGGACGAGTCGCCATTCCACCGCTGGCTCGTCGTGGTGCTGCTCGCCGCAGTGTTGGCTGCGCTGATGTCAACTGCCGACTCGGTGCTTCTCTCCGTCTCATCGATGCTGACGAAGGATATTTACCATCGCCAAATCAACCCGGCCGCCAGCGAGGCCAGACTGACGCTCATCGGCAAGTCGCTGTCGTGGGTTGTCGTGACGATCATGGCCGCGATCGCCATTTACCTGAACTCGCTCGAGAACAAGCCGACGCTCGTGAAGCTGATGGACATGAAATTCGACATGCTGATGCAACTAGGCCCCGGCTTCATCCTCGGCATGCACTGGCGCGGCATGAAACCAAGCGCCCCGTTCTGGGGACTGTTGAGCGGCTTGGTGCTGGTGTTCGCGCTGTACCCGTTCGGCACGCTGACGAACTGGGGAATCCACGCCGGCATATTCGGCTTGGCGCTCAACTTGGTGGTGGTCGGTGCGATCTCCAAATTGCCGCTTGGCCAAGCGCTACCGCCAAAAGGGTTTGCTTGAAACCTAGCTGCTGAAACTAGAGACTCCCCGGACATGAATCGTATGGCTGCACTTTTTCTGCTGCTTGGCCTTGGTGCCTATGTGTATGCCAGTGAGTACCGATTCGACCGCACCCAGGACATCGTATACAAAGAGATCGACGGAAAAAAACTCAAGCTCAACGTCTTCGTGCCGAAAGGCGACGGCCCCTTCCCCGCCGTGCTCGTCGTCCATGGCGGCGCCTGGAGAACCGGCTCACGAACCCAGCTCACGATGTACGCCAAGAGTCTGGCGCGTCGCGGTTTTTCCTGTTTTGCGATCAACTACCGCCTTGCGCCGGAGCACAAAAGCCCTGCGCAAATCGAGGACTGCCGCGACGCCGTCCGGTGGATTCGCCAGCACGCAGCCAAGCACAAGACCGACCCCAGCCGCATTGGAGCAATCGGCTACTCGGCCGGCGGGCAACTGGTTTCACTCCTTGCCACGACCGGTTTGACCAAGGAGAACGACCCGAAGGGTGTCGGCACAAAAATCGTCGCCGCTGTCGCCGGTGGCGCACCAACCGATTTCCGGGCCACCCGCGAAAACTCGAAAGCGCTCTCCTATTGGCTGGGGGGCTCGCGGGGGGAAAAGCCCGAGATTTATGATGCAGCATCGCCTGCCGCTTTTGTCGACAAGGATGACGCGCCGATTTTCTTTTACAACGGCTCAACGGATTTGCTCGTGCCGGTAAAAAACCATCGAACGATAGGCTACGCCGGCCCGACCGCCCTGCACGCGGCGCTGCAAAAAGCGGGCGTCGAGACCGACCTGCATGTCATCAAGGGTGCCGGCCACTTCTTTGCCATCCTCAACAAAACCGCGCTCAACGCCGGCTACGCATTTCTCGACAGGCACCTGAAGCCATCCGACGAGCTCCGGGTCTTCCTTCTCGCCGGCCAGTCCAATATGCAGGGACAGGGCGTAGTCGATTTTGATCATCCGGAATATTACAACGGCGGCAGGGGCATCCTGAAAAACGTGATAAAAAAAACGAAGCACGCCCACATCTACAAACACATCGTCGATGACAGGGGCGACTGGGTGGTTCGCGACGATGTCTTTGTCCGGCACCAAACCGGGGACGAATTGAAGATCGGTGGATTGACGGTCGGCTTCACCGGCTACGGAGGCAAACACCATATCGGGCCGGAATTTCAGCTCGGCCACCTGGTCGGCGAGGCATACGACGAACCGGTACTGCTCATCAAGACCGCGTGGGGCGGCAAAAGCATCCACAAAGATTTTCGCCCGCCCAGTTCCGGCGGACTCACCGGCGAATTCTATCAAAAAATGCTCGCCGAATACCGTGAGAGCCTAGCCAATCTGGGCGATGAATTCCCTCAGTTGGCCAAGCTCAAACCGAAACTCACCGGCTTCGTCTGGTTTCAGGGCTGGAACGATATGTTCGACGACGATGCATTAAGGGAGTACGAAGCCAACCTCATCAATCTCGTCAGGGATGTGCGTAAGGAATTCAACCAACCTGACCTGCCGGTCGTCATCGGCGAACTCGGCAATGGCGGCCCTGATGCCGGTAAAAACATGCTCTCCATTCGGGCCGCACAGAAGGCCGCCGCCATGGCGCTTGGCCCAAACACAACGTTCGTGCAAACCACACAGTTCGCGCGGCCAGCCAAAGAATCGCCGAACGTTGGCCACGGCCATCACTGGTACGGCAATGCCGAGAGCTACTTTCTCATCGGCGATGCCCTTGGCCAGTCACTGCTCAGGCTGACCGGAAAATAATTTTAACATGCCCAAAATAACCAAACAAACGATACTCGCGATCGCACTCGTACTCGGTGCGCTTGGCCAAGCGGTGGCAGAGAAAAAGGAGAACAATTTTTACGATCCTATCGTGAAAAAACTCGAGGGATGGACGATCAAGGTCGATCCCAAGCTTCTCAAAAAAGAGAACAACGAATTAAAGAGCCAGGTTTTCACCGCGCTGGCCAACCACCTGCAGCGAATCAAATATATCCTCCCCGAGGCCAAGGTGAAGGCGTTGCAAAAACTGCCGATCTGGCTGGACCACCACTACGAGCCGCTTAGCTCGATGCAGTATCACCCGGGCGTCACATGGCTCCGCGCGAACAGGCATGATCCACGTCTTGTGAAACACGTCCACATCCCCCGGGCCAAGGCACTGCTCAGCCGGGGCCAATGGGCCAAGCACCCGTACGTGATCCTGCACGAGTTGGCACACGCCTATCACGACCAAGTGCTGAGCAACGGTTTTGACAACGAGGAAGTCCTCGGTGCCTACAATAAAGCCAAGGAGAAAGGTATTTATGAAAAGGTGCTGCTCTACACCGGCCGCACGGTGAAGCATTACGGCCTGACAAACCAAATGGAGTATTTTGCCGAGTGCACCGAGGCGTACCTTGGCGTGAACGATTTCTATCCGTTCGTCCGTGCCGAACTCAATGAGCACGACCCGGGGATGTTTAAGCTCCTAAAAAAAATCTGGGGCGAGGTGAAGTAGCTGCTTGGCGCGGTGGAGGCAACTCAGACCTGAGCCAGCCCGACGGCTTTCGCTCGCTTGGTTGCCTTCCGGCGGTCGTTGGCGTCGAGGATGCGCTTGCGGAAACGCAATTGGTTCGGCGTGACCTCGACCAGTTCGTCGTTGTCGATATACTCGATGGCTCGCTCGATGGAGAAGAGGATTGGTGGCGTCAGCAGGATCGCCTTGTCAGCGCCGGAGGAGCGCATGTTGTCGAGGTGCTTGGCCTTAGTTGGGTTCACCGGCAGGTCATCGCGACGCGGGTTTTCGCCGATCACCTGACCGCCGTACACCTCGTCTCCCGGCGCCACAAACAATCGGCCGCGCGCCTGCAGCACGTCAAGCGCATAGGCCATGGCGGTGCCTTTTCCCATGCTGACCAGCGTGCCGGTCTGGCGCGTGACGAGGTCGCCGCTGTATGGCCGGTACTCGAGAAACGAGTGGCTCATCACACCATTACCGCTGGTGAGGGTGACGAGGTCGCTCTCGAAACCGATCAACCCGCGCGTCGGGATCTCCGCCGTGACGGTCACGCCGGCGGTGTGATGCTCGATATTCGAGATCTTGCCCAAGCGCTTGCTGAGCGTCTCCATGACGGTGCCGAGATGCGCCTCCGGCACCTCGACCCAAATCTGCTCAAACGGTTCGTTTCGTCTGCCGTCGATCTCCCTGTACAAAACGGTCGGCCGCGACACGAGCACCTCAAAGCCCTCGCGGCGCATCGTCTCAAGCAGCACGGCGATCTGCATACTGCCGCGAGCGTCCACGAGGAAACGGGTGCTTTCGCTGGTGTCGTGCACTCTGATGGAGATGTTGGACTTGGTCTCGCGCTCAAGCCGCGCGCGGATCTCGCGTGAGGTGACTTTTTTGCCGTCAAGCCCGGCAAGCGGGCCGTCGTTCACGGAGAACTCCATCTGCACGGTGGCAGGATCGATCTCGACGAACGGCAGCGGCTCCGCGTCGTCGGCCTTGGCCAGCGTGTCGCCGATGTCCACCTCGTCAAACCCAGCCAGCCCCGCGATATCGCCCGCCGTGGCCTTGATCACGTCGTTCGTCTGCAGGCCGGAAAATTGTTTCAACTTGATGATCTTCACCTTCTGCCGGTTGCCGTTGCGGCCCATCACGTTGACCATGTCACCTTGCTGGACATCCCCGGATAAAATCCGTCCGATGGCCATACGGCCAACGTAGTCGTCCCAGTCGATGTTGCTGACCAACATGCGAAATGACGCCTCCTCGATCACCGGCGGCGGCACGCGCTCGATGATGGTCTCGAACAGGTCGGTCATGTCTTTGCGCGGCCCATCGAGTTTGTGGTCCGCGAAGCCAAGCTTGGCGCTGCCGTAGAGGAACGGCGCGTTGAACTGGTCGTCGTCCGCACCCAGCTCGAGAAACAATTCCAGCACCTTGTCGTGGACCCACTGCGGGCGGGCGGTGTCGCGGTCGATCTTGTTGACGACGCATATCGTCTTGAGTCCGTGGCCAAGCGCCTTGCGCAGCACCCAGCGCGTCTGCGCCTGTGGCCCGCTCACAGCATCGGTCAGCAGCAGCACGCCGTCGACCATCTTCATCACGCGCTCCACCTCGGCTCCGAAGTCGGCGTGGCCCGGCGTGTCGACGATGTTGATCGTGTAGCCGTTCCACTTGATGGCCGCATTCTTGGCCTTGATGGTGATGCCCTTTTCGCGCTCGAGATCCATCGAGTCCATGACCCGCTCGGCGACAATCTGGTTGTCACGGAATGTGCCGCTTTGCTGCAGCAACTCATCCACGAGCGTGGTCTTGCCGTGATCCACGTGCGCGATAATCGCTATATTTCGAATGTGTTCTGCTTTCACTAAAAATGCTGGGGGAAGAAAAATCGAGTGGTACCAATGAAAATGCCCAAGCGGGTCACCCGAAGTGGTGACAGCTGAAAAACGGTATTGGTATCTCCGGTGTGGTTTGGCCCAGAACTCCCCGCGCGGGCAGACCGATACAGAAACCGCCCGTGCTTTTCAAGCAAAGATTTTTACAGCCAGCCCGGCCAAGCGCACCGAATCGACTAATCCGAGGCGGGGCGAGTTTCCCCTCGCTCCCATAATTTGGGGCGGGGTGAAAACCATCCCTCCCCTACGGCCAAGCGCTTGACCAAGGTCAAACGTCCCATTCGCCACGGTAATCGCGGGTCAGCCACTTGGGGTCGCCGCCGGAGGCGAATGTGTTCTTCTTCGGGTTCCACTTGATCGCCGTGTGGTTGTAGTAGGTCTGGTTTAGCAGATGACAGGCGATCGCAGTGCGCGCACCGATGATCTCGTGCGTGCACGGCTTCTTGCGGGTGCGCATCGAGTTGAGGAAATCCGGGATATGGCTGCTGCTGCGGTACAGCTTCACCTTGGCATCCTTGAGATACTCGGACTCCATCTTGTCGAGTTCCTTGCCGAGGTTGATGTTTTTGTCTCCGCCTGTCCGGCCGGCGATGAACTTCTCCCCTAGCCAAAGGCCGATCCGACCGCGGTGACACTCCACGCGCCCCTCGGTGCCGTAAAAGCTCGAGCCCATCCCCGTACCGTGCATCAATGGAACGTTACCCGCGTAAACCAGTTGCGCGCCCTTCATCGCCTTGGGGTTCTCGGCCGGGATGGTACCTACTGGGCCGCTGTCGTCCACGCCCAGCCCCCAGTTGACGATGTCGATCATGTGCGCGCCCCAGTCACAGACCATGCCGCCGCCGTACTCCTTGTAGTTGCGCCAGTTCGGGAAGTGGCCGTGCACCCCGCGCGGACTGAGTACGGAACTGTAGCCGCGCATCGGGCCTGGCCCGATCCACTTTCCCCAGTCGAGGCCCGGCTCCAGCTTCTCCTTCTTCAGGTCGCACGGCACGCCGGGAGGACCGACGTTGACTGCAGTACGCTCGACTTTGCCAATGACACCGTTGCGCACCAGTTCGCAGGCCACGCGGAACTCGCGCGAGGAACGCTGCATTGAGCCGGTCTGCAAAATGGCCTTGTTCTTTTTCACCGCCTTCATCACCTCGACCGACTCGTGGACGTTATGGGTGAGCGGTTTCTCGCAGTAAACATCCTTGCCGGAGTTCACCGCGGCGATGGTCTGGATGGCATGCCAATGGTCCGGCGTAGCTATGCTCACCGCGTCGATGTCATCGCGCGCGATTAGTTCACGGAAATCCACGTAGGTCTTGCAGTCGTTATTATCGTAACGCTTGTTGGCAGTGTCACGGGCGGCGTTGCGACGGGTGGTGTCGCAGTCCGAAACGGCGACGCAGACGACGTTTTTGTCGCCCATGAACCGTCTTTGAAGACCCCGGTTCTGGATGCCCATGCCAATGAAACCGACGGATATCTTGTCATTCGGCTTGATCTTGGCCGACCAGATTCCAGAGGGCAGAATAAACGGCGCGCTGGCAACCGCAGAGGACTGGAGAAAACGACGTCTGGAAACAGATTGGGACTTCATGCGGGAAGAGTACCCAAGCCACCCCACTTGAAAAGCCTTTTTTGAATGGTACGCCCGGGAGGATTCGAACCCCCAACCTCATGGTTCGTAGCCATGCGATCTATCCAGTTGATCTACGGGCGCACCCAGAAGGGCGCGCACCCTGCCAAACCTCCCCCGAGCTTGCAAGGGGATTTTAAGTTCACGCCAAAAAGTACACGCTTCGCTAAGCGGCTACGGATGGTACGGCGGGGTCTCGGACTGGCGCTGGCCGTCGATCACTTCGCCAACAAACTTGACCAAGCGCCCGGTCACACGCTCGAACCACTCGTTCCCCTGCTCCGCCGTGGCCAAGGCGGGGCTCCGGTCGGGCTGATCGGCGAGAGCGTCGGCACGGACGTTCTCAGGGAACTTGGCCATTGCAATGGCTGTCTCAAACTCCTGCGCGTGCCCCGGCATGTTGTCCGGCAACCGCTTGCCGCCACGCAGCAGCTCGTCTGCGTCCGTCTTACCAAGCGTTTCCCAATAGGACAAAAAATGCAGGTTCGTGTCGCCGAACTGCCGCAGGAACTGATCCCACGTACCGCGGATCGGCTCGATGTTCCCGCC
>JABGZB010000440.1 GCA_018674955.1 Verrucomicrobiota bacterium
ATGGCGATGGCGATGGCGATGGCGATGGCGATGGCGATGGCGATGGCGGGGGTGAGCCCGAGGAACCGGAGCCATACGACCCGGTTGTTGCTGCAGTTTACAACCAAGTGGACGGCGAATGGGAATTGATCCACGTAAACGAGGCGGTTCCTAACGACTGGGTGGCCCTGTTCGACACGACGAATCCGGCTGAGGGCGAGGCCGAGCCGGACGTCGATTACGGCAGCGATGGGATGCGGATCGAGTTCCCCATCGATGCCAGCCTGGCCCTGGTGGCTGTCCCGATCCTCGATGACATCGAGACCGAGCCGCTTGAGGTGTTCGGCATGATCCTGGGCAACCCCGAGGCCGGTTATATTGCCGACCAGGGTACCGCAGTCGTTGGGATCATCGACGACGAATGTTCATTCGAACTTGCCGTTGACTCCGTGGAGACGGCAGAGAACGGTGGGTCTCTCTCAGTTCAGGTGAGCCGCACCGGTGGCGTTGTTAACCCGGTTCTTATCGAGTACGACGTAACCGATGGCACGGCGCAAAACACGGCGGATTATTTGAAGGGCGCCGGCCGAGTCATGTTTGAGGCCGGCCAGGAGACCGCCGTTATCGTGGTGCCGATCATCGACGACATCGAGATGGAGGGCCTGGAAACGTTCGAGTTGAACCTCACCGCTGCCATTGTTTCCCTGGACATCGCGCTGGAGGGCTCTGCGACCCTGGGCGAGTTAGTCAGCGTCCAAGTGACCATCATCGATGATGAGATGCCCGGTGGTGTGGATCCAGGTTTCAAGTTGAAGGGCGGTGTCAACGGCCCGGTGTTTAGCATCCTTGTCGACCAGGATGAGCGCATCTTGCTGGGTGGCGACTTCACCCGCGTCGGCGGGGTGAACTACGGCTACGTCAGCCGCCTGCACCCGGATGGCTATGTGGATAGCAGCTTCAATATCGGCACCGGCCTGGACGACATCGTCCGGTCGTTGGGCGTCCAGCCGGATCGGAAGCCGATTCCGGGTGGCCGCTACACATTCGTTGACGGCAACGCAGTGTTGTCGGTATCCCGGTTGAACGCGGACGGCGTGTACGACAATACATTTACCATCGGCGCGGGAGTGGAGGGCGAGGTATTCGCCGTGGCGGTTCAGTCCGACGGCGGCATCGTCATCGGTGGTGACTTCAGGAAAGTCGCCGGCGAAGCCGCGAAGAACATCGCTCGACTGAACCCCGACGGTACTCTCGATACCACTTTCGCGGTAGGCACCGGAGCTGACAAACCGATCCGCGATATCGCCATCCAGCCAGACGGCAAACTGGTCGTGGTGGGTGAGTTCGGGATCGTGGCTGGAGGCAGCTTTGGCAAGGTAGGCCGTCTGAACCCCGACGGTTCAGTCGACACGGAATTTACGTCCGGTATGGGAGCCAACGGGATCGTCCATGCGGTGAGTGTCCAACAGGATGGGGGCATCATCATCGCCGGGGAATTCACCACGGTGGACAACAAGGATTACCCGTACGTCGCCCGACTGGAGCCCAACGGCATCCTCGACGAGGAATGGGGCGGCGCGGCCGTCGGCATCAACGGCGCCGTCTTCGATGTGGCTACTCTCCTTGATGGCAAGGTCATCATCGGCGGCGAGTTCACCGAGATCAACGGCTACTCGCGGAACAGCTACGCCCGGCTGCATTACAACGGCGAGCTTGACCGGAACTTCGATCCCGGTGAGGGCGCCAACGGCCCGGTCTTCTCCGTGGAGCTGCAGCCGGATGGCAACATCCTGTTCGGAGGCCAATTCACCCAGGTGGGCGAGTATGAGCAGAACAACATCACCCGCGTTTTCGGCGGCGAGCAGTTTGCGCTTGGCCGGGTGGAGTTCCGCGCCCCGCGGATCGAGTACGGCGAGGGCGCGACCACGTATGAGCTCAAGGTCATCCGCTCTGGCAAGGTGCAGGAACCGGTGACTGTCCAGTACAAAACCGTAGGCGGCACGGCCAAGGAGGGTGAGGACTTCACCGCCGCAACCGGCGACATCACCTTTGACAAGGGAGAACGGGAGGCGACGATCTCGATCAGCCTCCTGGATGACGAACTGGCCGAGGGTACCGAGTCGTTCACCGTCGAGTTGACCAGCGACGCCGAGGGCATCGACCTGGGCGGCCGCACCTCGGTGGAGGTGGTGGTGATCGACAACGAGAGCTCTGCCAGCCTGGATCAGTTGGCGTACGAGGTGCGCGAGAGCGACGGCGAAATCGTGCTCGCCGTGAGCCGGTACGGCGGCCTGGGCGAGGGGTCCACCGTGAACTACACCCTCAACGCCATCACCGCGACGGCGGATGAGGATTACAGTGCCGCTGCGACCGGCGTGCTGACCTTTGCCCCGGGAGCGGGCTCGGCTTCGTTGATCATCGGCATCGTGGATGACTTAATCGAGGAGCCGACCGAGCAACTGGCTGTGACGTTGTCCGGCCCATCCGGAGGGCTGACGCTGGTGGGCGAGTTGACCACAACGGTGACCATTCTCGACAACGACCAGCCCGTGCCGGGCTTGACCACGTTCGAGGCCGGCTTGCTCCCGCCCGACTCCGGCTGGAGCAGCTCCGGCAGCAAGCCGTGGTATGCGCAGACCGGCGAGGTTTACGAGGGCAGTTACGCGATGCGCTCGGGCAAGATCACCGACGCGCAGGAATCGATCCTCGTGGTCGAGAGGGAATCCGGCGCCGGCACCGGGTCGTTCTTCGTAAAAATCAGCTCCGAGCAGGATTGGGATTACCTCGAGTTCGCGGTGAACGGCCGCGCGTTGGCCAAGTGGTCCGGTCGCGTGAACTGGAAGAAGTTCGAGTTCCCGCTGCAGGCCGGCATCAACCGGCTCGAGTGGCGTTATCGGAAGGATCCCAGCACCTTCGCCGGGATGGACGCGGCATTCATCGACAACGTCATTCTGCCCGAGGTGCCGGTGATTGAGCCGGAGCCGGAAACGGAACCGACGCTGGCCGTCGTGGACATCGCCGCCGAAGGGCTGCGGCTCTCCGTCACGGGCGACGCCGCATCCGAGTACGAGTTGCAGTTCAGCACCGACTTGAAATCGTGGAGCACTCTGGCCAACGTCGTCACCGACGACACCGGCAACGCCTTGTACACCGACGCCGCCAGTGCGGAGACCTTGGCCAAGGAGACGTGGGCCGAGGCTGCCGGGTTTTACCGCGCCGTGCTTGTCGTCGGCGACGGGGGGGAATAGGCCAATCGGAGCAACCAATTAACAAGCCGCCGGTTTACACCGGCGGTTTTTTTTGCGCTTGGCCAAGCGGGTCGGCGCGCGTGGGTTTCACTCACTCGGAGCGTTCCTCTCACATCGCCCCGCTTGGCCAAGGGCAGAAGCGGCCCAAAAACAGCCTTTTTTGCCATGGTAACGCTTGGCATTTCCGATGCTAATACATTGTGTAACGTCGTTCTTCGGGTTGCTACGACGTTGTTTGGGGAAACGACTGGGAGTGAGGCGCTCATTCCGGTTGCCCGCCTTAACCTCCTCCGGTTGGCGGACTAGCCTTGCTCCCAGTTTCCTCCATAACCTCCAAGCCGCCCATTCCAGTCTTCATTTTAGCTTCAAACCGTTTACATTTGGCACGGGTTTGGCTGGCTGACACGCGCGTGACGACGCAAAAAACCAGATTGATACTGTGGACGCTGCTCTTGGGCGGCACGACGTTGTGTGCCCAAAGCCCCCTAGAGCTGGGCAGCAAGTCGGTCTTTTTCGTTGTGCCGGGCAGCAGCGGGTTGCTCACGCAGGACGAATACGAGAGTCGATACCGCGCCAACAACAGTGTCCAGGCATCGAACGCCATCGAGGTGTCCGTGATGCATTTCAACGACACTGCGATCGTTGCCGATCAGCGAAAAAAAGCATCCCCGAAGGATAAACCAAAAACCATCGGCCCGGTGATCCAGATTTCCCTCGCGTTCACTCGGCCGATTTTTGATACCGCATTCGGCACGTTCTCCGCCGCGGACATGGCGCAAATCCGGCAGGCTCTGGCCAAGTTCAGTCAGTGGAAAACCGAGAGTGTCACCA
>JABGZB010000441.1 GCA_018674955.1 Verrucomicrobiota bacterium
CGGTTTACGACTGTGTTGTCTTTAACGACGGCAAGGCGTGGCGCGCCGTGGTGGACACCGACGAGGACGGCGACCTCACCGACGAGAAGCTGATGACCCGTTTCCGCGCCGAGCGCCAGTGGGCGTCGTTCGGCAAGCGGGTCATGATGAACTTCGCGCTGAACATTTACGACGACGGCGACACGCTCTCGATCGTCACCGATGTTGGCGCGCATGGGACGCACGTGTCCGGCATCGTCGCGGCGAATTACCCGGGACAACCGGAACTTAACGGACTCGCCCCCGGGGCGCAGATTGTGTCGGTCAAAATCGGCGACCGCCGCATGGGCAGCTCGTCGATGGGCACCGGCGAGGTGCGCGGGCTGATCGCTGTGCTGGAGAACAACTGCCAGTTGATCAACATGAGCTACGGTGGCCCATCGCAGGATCCCAACGACGGACGGCTCGCCGCGCTCTACTCGGAGATTGTCAACAAGCACAACGTCATTTTTGTGGCCAGCGCCGGTAATAACGGGCCGGCGCTGTCGACAGTTGGCTCGCCTGGTGGCACGACCTCCGCGCTCTTCGGCATCGGCGCCTATGTCTCGCCGGTGATGATGGAGGCACAATATTCGCTGCGGGAGCCGCTGCCGGCCATCCAATACACGTGGTCGTCGCGAGGGCCGACGTTCGACGGAAATCTCGGCGTCGATTTCAGCGCGCCCGGCGGGGCGATCGCGCCCGTCTCGAACTGGACGCTGCAGGGCAATATGCAGATGAACGGCACCTCTATGTCGTCGCCCAACGCGTGCGGCGGTATCGCGCTGCTCTTGTCCGGCCTGAAACAGCAGGAGATCGAGTGGACGCCGCACAGGATCCGTCGCGCCATCGAGAATACCGCGAAGGAAATCCCCAACGTCGAGCGCTTCGCCCAGGGCCGGGGCTTGTTGCAGGTGGACAAGGCGTTCGCCTACCTCGAGGCCAACCGGGACGCGATGGATCACGACCTGCGGTTCGAGGTCACCAACCGTTCGCAGGGCGGGCGTGGCATTTATTTGCGCGAGCCGTTCAACACCGGCCAGCCGGTTGCTTCGACCATCGCCATCGAGCCGGTGTTTCACGAGGACGCCGACAACGCCGGGAAGGTCGCTTTTGAGATGCGCATCAACCTTGAGTGCGACGCCTCGTGGGTCGGGCATCCCGGCCACATGGTGCTGATGCACGGCGGGCGCAGCTTCGGCGTCGAGGTCAACCCGCAGTCGCTGATCAGCGGCATGCACTACGCCGAGGTCGTCGGCCACGACGCCGATCACCCGGAGCGCGGCGCCGTCTTTCGCGTGCCGATCACCGTGCTCAAGCCGGAGACGGTTGACACGGGCAAACCGGTTCAATGGACCGAGGCTCTCACGCTCGCACCGGGACAGATCGAGCGCCGCTTCCTTGTCGTGCCGCCGGGGGCGACCTGGGCCGACGTGGTGTTCCGCACCGGCGAACAGGCCGGATCGCGCCGGATCGTGATGCAGGTCGTTCAGCAGGTGCCGGGGCAATCGTTCAGCGAGAGCGGCACGCGGCAGTACATCACCATCCGCGAGCGCGACACGGAGATCCGCAGCTTCGTCGTCACCGGCGGACGCACGCTCGAGGTCGCCATCGCGCAGTACTGGTCGAGCCTCGGCAAAACCGGCTGCACGGTGGACATCGCCTTTCACGGCATCGTGCCCGACAGTCGCCGGCTGCACATCGACGCGGCGAAGCTCGTGTCCCAAGTGGATGTCGCAGCGCCGCTTGGCAATGAAGCCCTCTCGCCAAGCGGCAGCTTCGGCACGCTGCGCAAATCGATCCGCCCAAGCGAATTCAAGACGCGCCCGCTCACCGACGCTCGCGACGCCCTCCCCGACAACCGCCGCATCTTCGAGGCCGAGCTGACCTACAAATTCAACCTCAGCGCCAAGACCACCGTCACGCCACGCCCGGCGCTCGCGCTGGAGGATCAATTCCAGGAATCGTGGGAGTCGCTCATCTGGATGCTCTACGACAAGTCCAAGCGCCTCATCGCCGCCGGTTCGAGCGGCAGCAAAAGCTCGGTCAGTTTGGCCGAGGGCGATTACGTGCTGAAGTTTCACGCGCGAAACCACCAGCTCGACCACCTCAAAAAACTCAAGGACATGCCGCTGAACCTCGACCACAAATTGGCTAAGCCGGTAGCGCTCAAGTTCCACACCGACCCCGACAACGCGCTGACCGGTGGGGGTAGTTTCGGCTCGCGCACCCTGGCCCGTGGCAACCAGGCGCGGCTCTACATCGCCCAGCCCAAGCCGCTGCCCAGCACCGCCGCGCCCGGCGATTTGCTGCTCGGCACGATCCACTACGGCCAGGGCGACAGCAACCTCATCGGCCCCGGCAAAAAGCCGGGCGGTTACCCCGTCACCCTGCGGGTTGTTCTGGCCAAGGCCGACAAAAAGAAAACCGATGCCGACAAAAAAAGGGACAAAAAAACCGAGCAAGAGAAACTGGCGGAAGCCGTCCGCGACCTGAAAGTGGCGCACTTGGCCAAGCTGCACGGCGACAAGAAGACCGAGGATTTCGACCGCTTGGCCAAGGCGATCCTTGACGAGAC
>JABGZB010000442.1 GCA_018674955.1 Verrucomicrobiota bacterium
CCGGTGTGGATGCCTAAGTTGCTCGAGCCTTACATCGGGAAAAATACCGGAGCACCCGACCCCAAACAACCCGGCAAGTCTCGGACGCCCCACTCCGTTTTTGCCTGTCCTGTTGCGATGAAGACGCAGGATCCGGCGATGCTGTCGAGATTCCGCAGCAATAATAATGTAACCTACGTCTGGAACCACATTTACCTCACCAAGAGCCGGAGTAGCTACGAAGTGAGTCGACCGGTCAGCGGTCGCATGGCTGGCAACTGTGTCAATCCGTCCCTCTCTGTGCTGACTTGGGAGATGCCTTACTGGGACTATAAGACGATGCCACACAAGAGGGGCATCGTGTTGAGTTATGTCGATGGCCATGCCGCCCGCATGAACGGTTCCCCAAAGGAACACGACTGGTGGGCCTACCACAGCCGCGACGGCTGGGAGGAGGGCGACTACACCTGCGGCAACCCGCACTGAAGCCATCGGGGGCGGGGTTGAGAACTGGTCTTATTCCGACTCCGGGGAAACCAGGGGGGAGCGTGGCGGCAGAACCTTCTCGACAGGTACGCGGTTCAACTCGGCGAACTTGGGCAGACCGCCCTTGGTGGGCAGATCCAATCGGCCGGCTACCAGCGGGGCCACATATTTGATGAGGTTTTCGTTGGGTAACCAGCCGTCCTCGCTGATCCAGTCACGCGGGATGGTGCGCTCCACCAGCGCGATGTCGCCCAGCGTATGCAGGCCGGTGGTGAACTCGTACGGCTCATCAGACTGGCGCTCGATCGTGATCATCAATCCGCTCTTACCATCGATGGCGGCTCGGACGGCAGCAACGCCGCAGGCGACTGCCTCATCGACATCCTGCTGGCTGGCGAAATGCGCGGCGGCGCGTTGGGCGTAGCCGAGTTTCACGGTGCGAGTCTTGAGGTCGAGTTTGCCGTGGACAAGCTCACTGAGCGCCTCGGCTGCGCCGGAGAGTACCGGGTGGCCGAACGAGTCGAGGCGCGTCTTGTCGGCCCCGAGTTCGTCCCCCTCGGAGTTCTTCACGCCTTCGCCGGCGACGACGATGCAGTAGCCGATTTGATCGACGGTTTCCTTGACCTTGGCTAAAAAATTTTCCTCATCGAGCGCGATTTCCGGCATCAAAATGAGGTGTGGCCCGTCGGTGGGTTTGCGCTTGGCCAGCACGGTGCCGGCGGCGAGCCAACCGGCGGCGCGGCCCATGACCTCGATGATGCAGCAGGAACCGTCATCGGTGGCCATGCTGGCGACGTCCTCCGCGATCTCCATCACTGTCGTGGCGTTGTACTTGACCGCGCTGCCGTAGCCCGGCGTGTGGTCGGTGTGAGGCAGGTCGTTGTCGATTGTTTTCGGCACGCCAATGCAGCGCAGCGGGTAGCCGCGTTTCTCGGCCTCGAGATGCACCTTGTTGTTGGTGTCCTGCGAGTCGTTGCCGCCGGCGTAAAAGAAATAGCGAATGTTGTGCGCCTCGAACACCTCGAACAGCCGGTTCATGTCGAGGGCAGCCTGTTCGGGGTCATCATTGAAACGAATCTTGTAGCGGCAGGTGCCCAGCGAGGCGCCAGGAGTGTGCTTGAGTTCCTCGATGGAGCGGGCTTTCTCCTCGTTCAGGTCGATCAGGTTTTCGTGCAGGATGCCGAAGATGCCGTTGAGGCCGCCGTAAATCTCCTTGATTTGCCCCGGGTATTTGCCGGCTTCCTGAATGACGCCGGCCACGCTGGCATTGATGACAGCCGTGGGGCCGCCGGACTGGCCCACCAACATGTTGCCCACCAGTTTGCCATCGACCTCAACAGGCGGTGTTTCCGGTTCGGAACTGAGGTCATGAATCAGCGGGTTGCTGGCTTCAGTAGGGCTATTTGTTATAGGGTTGTTATCTTCCAAGGCTGGCATTTGCAAAAATTGTGTTTGTGGCTCTCCTCCAAAAAGGGCGCGGGACTTTGCCTGTCGCCCTTTGGCCTGTCAAAGCCAATTGGCGCCACGGGTTAATATGAATTGGCCCGGCTTGGCCTATTTTGCGGTGAGTTGAGTGAGGGGGTTGTCGCGATTGGCCAAGGGGAAATCGACCCTCGCACCGCCTTGCCGATGCGACTCGAACAGCGCCACGATCATCTCGACCGCCGTGCGTGCGTCGTGGATGCTGGCCTCCGGATCGCGATCCTCCTCCACGGCGTCAATGAGGTCGCGGATGGCCAAAACATTGCCTGCGTGCAGTCCACCGTCCTTGAGCGTCTCCGCTACGCCAAGGCCGTTTGAGCTGATGTGAATCCACTTTTTGCCGGTGCGCCCCGGAGCCCACGAGCCGTCCGGCAGGAAACTGGCGCTTGGCAGATAGCCTGTGGTCATCTTGATGACGCCCTCGCTGCCAAAAATCGACAGGCCAAAACGATTGGGATTACCGGCGGCGCGGCGAACGGACCGGAAGTGGGCCAAAACCTCGTTGGGCAGGGCGTAGGTTGCGCCGACGTTATCGCCGGCAAGAGGGCCGATGCCTTCGTTACCCGGCTTGACGTGCCTGGCCGTCACCGCCTCGCCGCCCTGCCGGGCATAGCCCTGGCACCAAAGCGGATAACCAGCGAGGTGATGGGTCAGGTCAAATACATGCGTGCCGAGCACCCACAAATCCTCGCCACCGCCGCGATTGTCCTCCTTGCCGTGGAGTTGGAACTCTAGCAGGCGACCGATCCTGCCATCAGCGATGAGTTGCTCGACCTGATCAAGAATTGGGCTGTACCGTGTCTGGTGTGAGACGGCGCACTTAACGTTGTTGCGCTCGCAGGCGGTGACCATCTCATCGGCCTCGCGCAGCGTTCGGCAGAGCGGTTTCTCCTCGTAGATGCCGCGCACGCCGGACTCGGCCGCAGCCACGAGCATGTCCCGGTGTTGATCGAGCCAGCGCGGGCAGATGCTCACGAAATCGAACGTCTCCTTCTCGAGCATCGTGCGGTAGTCGGCGTAGCCGCGAGGATTGCCCAGTCGCTTCACCGCCTTGGCCAAGCCGCCTGCGTTGTCGTCCGCCACGGCCACCACTTCCGTGTTCGGGAATTCACGCCAAACCGTGTCCAGTCCGTGCCCATAATTGCCGCGCCCTGTGCTGCCGATCACTCCAACTCGATATTTTTTAGGCATGATGTAATGGATTGCTTGGCCGCGAATATGCTCACCGTTTAGCCAAGCGGCAAGGTTATTGGCCAAGCGGGGGCTTCAACCTTTCCCGCCGCACGGCCATCGGGTAGCCTGCCGCCCGCTGAATGAAGCTGACACTTAGGGAATAATCACACCTCAACACATAATTAAACAGCAACACTCCCAATGTCTTCTAACGAGATCATTCAAGGACAACTAATAAAGTAGAGAAACATGAACTGGTATCTCGAAGTACTAAAGAAGTATGCCGTGTTTAGCGGGAGATCTAGGCGAAAAGAGTACTGGTACTTCGCATTGTTCTCTCTTCTCATTTTCATAGCTTTAGGGGTTGTTGACGGTATGGTTGGGTTTTTTAGCATCGAACCTGGAATAGGGCTCCTAGGTTCTATATTCGCACTGTTGATGTTTATCCCCAGTCTCGCGGTTGGCGTCAGAAGACTTCACGACACTAATCGTAGCGGTTGGTGGACGCTATTATGTTTGGTTCCTTGCATTGGTCATTTCGTTCTTCTTGTCTTTCTGGTGCAAGATAGCAAACTAGGCGAAAATCGATATGGTTCCAACCCGAAAAAGCTTCCGGAACCCAAATTGCCGTTTGAGCTGGCGTTGGCGTTGCGGTATTTGCGGCCCAAGCGCACGTTTGTCTCCATGATCACGCTGATCTCGATCATCGGGGTAACGCTTGGCGTGGCGGTGCTGATCATCGTGATGAGCGTGATGAGCGGCTTCGGCCAGCAGTTGCGCGAACGGTTGCTTGAGTTAAACGCGCATATAAAAGTTTCGGAGCGCGGCAAACCGTTGAGTGACTTCCGATCCATCCGGGATGAGGTTCTGTCGAATGAGGCGGTTTTAGCGGTAGCGCCGTTCATCATCGGCCCGGTGCTTGTGGAGACACAACCTGATGGTGAAGAGAGTCCCCAGGTTTTCACGCCATGGGTGCGCGGAGTGGATCTGGAACTGGAGTTGAAGGTCAGCTCACTGGTTTCGACCAACAACCTGGTGGCGGGCGACATCGACGTTGCATTGAACGGGTTGGTGGTGGGGAAAGAGTTTGCCCGGATGCTGAACCTCAGGGTGGGAGATTTTTTGGCGGTGCATTCGGCGAGGAGTTTTCACCGAATCCGCAAGGCTCAACAAGAGGGGAGCGAAGCGGTTCTTCTGCCGGATGATTTTGAAGTGAGGGGTGTCATTGACACCGGTCACTACGAGTACAACGCATCATTTGTCCTGGCTTCCATCGAGGACGCACAGGCGCTCTACGATCTTGGGGATGCTGTCCACGGTTTGTCGGTGAAACTGCACGACTCAAAACAGGCCGAGACGGTGCGGCAACAGTTGCTCAAGACCCTGCCGCAGGGTTACGTGGTGACGACGTGGGAGGACGAGAACACGCAGATCCTCGACGCGCTGAAGGTCGAGCGCAACGTAATGTTTTTCCTGTTGTTTTTCGTAATGATCGTGGCGGCGTTTGGCATCACCAGTTCGCAGATCACTTTCGTGGTGCAGCGCACGCCGGAGATTGGGACGCTCAAGGCGCTCGGCGCGACCGGTTGGCAGATCATGCAGGTGTTTTTCGCGCAAAGCCTCGTGGTGGCGTTGTTGGGGTTGACGTTCGGTTTCGGGCTTGGCTTGCTCGTGCTGGAGTATCGCAATGAGTTTCTGGAATTATTGAGGGTCGCGACCGGGTTCGAGTTGTTTCCCGCCGAGATTTATTTATTCGATAAGCTGCCGGCCCAAAAGTTCTCGGAGATGGGCGGTGACCTGACAAAAATCGGCGTCGGGTCGTTGTTTATTTGCCTGTTGGCCGGGGTGATCCCGGCCTGGAATGCCAGCCGACTCAAGCCCGTGGAGGCCTTTCGCCATGAGTGACGCGATCCTTTCAGCACGGGAGTTGCACAAGTCGTACGACCTTGGCCGGCGCAAGGTGGAGGTGTTGCACGGCGTGAGCCTCGAGATCGCGAGCGGCGATTTCCTCTCGTTGCAGGGCGCATCCGGTGCTGGCAAAAGCACGCTGCTGCATCTGCTCGGCGGGCTCGACGAGCCAAGCGCCGGAGAGGTGTTCGCCGGCGACCAGTCGTTGTTCGGCATGGGAGCGTCGCGCTTGGCCAAGTGGCGAAACCGCGAGGTCGGATTTGTGTTTCAAGCGTACCACCTTTTGCCGGAGTTCGACGCGCTTGAGAACGTCCTCATCCCGGCGCGAATCGCGCACAAAGGCATCTGCGTTGCGGAGCAACGGGGCAGGGAACTGCTGGAGCGTGTCGGCTTGGCCAAGCGCATGCATCATCTGCCGACCGAGCTGTCCGGCGGCGAGCAACAACGCGTGGCCTTGGCCCGGTCGTTGATCAATCAGCCGAAAATTTTGTTCGCCGACGAGCCAACCGGCAACCTCGATTCCAAAACCGGCGTCGAAGTGCTTGACCTGTTGTGCGAGTTGCAGCGGGAAGCCAAGCTGACGATGATTATCGCGACTCACGACGACAGAGTCGCCGCCCGGGCACACGCCACGCTTCGCCTGGCCGACGGGCTGATCGCCTAAAGCAGTTCAAGCGACTCGTCGAGCAGGCCGTAAAGCGTCTGCATCGTCTCCTCGGTTTCGTCGCCCATGCTTGAGAGTCGGAAGGTTTTGCCCTTGATTTTGCCGTAGCCACCGTCGATCAAAATGCCACGCTCCTTCATTAGTCCCTGCAGCTTGGCCACGTCGATTTCGCGCCCCTCCGGTTTTGCTCCGTTGTTCACACACGTCAGCGTCTGCGACTCGTAACCGGGCTCGGGGAACAGTGTGAAACCGTTCCCGGCGGCCCAGTCGCGGGTCATTTGCGCCAGATTGGCGTGCCGCTCGAAACGGGCTTCGAGCCCCTCGGTCATTATGTCCTCAAGCTTCGACTGGAGAGCGTAAATATGGCCGATGCTCGGCGTGCTCGGCGTCATCCGCTTCTCCGCGTTTTTCTGGAACTCGTGCAGGTCAAAATAGTAGCCGCGGTCGTTGATCTTCGCAGCGCGGTCGAGCGCTGCCTGTGATGCGGTGAACACGCTCAGTCCGGGCGGGAGCGCTAAAGCCTTTTGCGTGCCAGCCAACAACAGGTCGATGCCGAGTCGGTCGAACTCAATCTTCACGGCGGAGAGAGAGCTAACGCTGTCGACGATAAACATCACGTCCGGATACTTGGCCTTGAGTTGGGCAATCTCGGCGAGCGGGCTCATCACGCCGGTGGATGTTTCGTTGTGGACGAGTGTGATGGCGTCGAACTCGCCGGTGGCCAGGCGCTCGTCGATTTGTTCCGGCAAGATGGGCGAGCCCCACTCCACCTGCAGCGCCTCGGCCTCCTTGCCGCAGCGCTTGGCAACGTCGAGCCACTTATCGGAGAACGCGCCTTTCATGCACGTGAGAACGCGCTTGGCCACCAAGTTGCGCAACGCGCCCTCCATGATGCCCCAAGCCGACGACGTGCCGAGATAAACAAGTCGCTCCGTGTGGAGCAGCGCCTGCAGCTTTGGCATCACGTCAGTGTACAGGTCTTTAAAGTCCTGGCTGCGATGCCCGATCATGGGCGTGCGAAACGCATCAAACGTTTTGTCGCTGACCTCGATCGGCCCCGGTATGTGCAACTTCAAGTGCCCCATAGAGCGGGCGAGGCTATTCGCAACCCCCCGCCGCTGGCAAGCGGCCAGTTAAGTTGCGTTGTCAAAACGCCGGTTGGGATTCAAATAACTTGCCGCTTGGCCCGGCTTTTCACACAATGCGCGCCCGTTTGCTGGAGAGGTGGCTGAGCGGTTGAAGGCGCACGCCTGGAAAGCGTGATTACTTGAAAAGGTAACGGGGGTTCGAATCCCTCCCTCTCCGCCATTTTACTATAGGAAACAGTGAAATGGAAAATCTATTGACGGTCTATTGACGGTCTGAATCCTCCAGAGGCAAACGTGCTTGAGCATACTCTTTGATAAACAAATTAATCTTTTCAACCAAGTCCTCTTTCACAATGGATTGCCAATTTTGCGGTCGCGTAACCCATTTAAGGGCATCAATGCGAAACGCAGACAGTGCCACCTCCAGCAACTTTTCGACGACATGCGGATGCCAGTCTCTAAAGGGAAACCCGTTTGGGCGGTCGGGATTAATTGTGGTCGCTGATTCCAAATAGTTCGTATAGCCCGTGATCATGCCCATGAACGCCTTATGAGTTTCCAGATGTTGAAAGGGGAATAAAATGGTACAGACCCACTTCAATGATTCCTTCAGGGCGTGTTAAAAGTAGGGAATGCACCAGAATTACTGGTCGCGCCGGAAAAAAATAAAAAAAGATATCGACTAATCTATTAATCAGTTGATAGGTTACGCGCCCGTTCGGTTTATCGAGCTTATTTTCCCGAGATCATCAATAATGAATATGAAATTAAAGCTACTACAAATCGGCTTCTTTCTGGCAATTCAAGTACCTGCAATCTTATTGGCTCAATCGGACGAAGGTGATTCATCTCCTGAAATCAGTATCTCTATTGAAGAAGGCAAAGTTATAATCGTCGTAAATCTTAACGAACCATTTAGTTGGGAAAACACGAAATTTAATTCACTTAAGACATTTCCGATGCGTGGCGGGAGCAAAATGCCACACACAATCAGGATTGATGAAAGCAACAACGTAAATTGGAGACAAACTGACATTGTTTTTTCGGGGACATATGGAATGCAACAAAGCTCAGCTAAGGATATTTTGGACCAATACACCCAAAAACATGGATTTGGATTTAGTGCATGGACTGTCGATAAGAATCAAAATTTAAAGTCTTTCAATGAGTTTACCGGTAGTTATGAGATTTTTACACCGAAAGAATTCTCCGCAAAATATGAATTAGATTTTTATTCTAATAAATACAGCATTGAAGCATCGATTTCTGGTTACTTGGTCGAGATCATTGGCGTTTTTAATCCAGAAACAAATC